>JBAYZR010000120.1:0-9556 GCA_041672425.1 Pedobacter sp.
ATAGTCGTCAGACACTGCCCATCGCCAATGCCGAGGTCAAGGAGCTGGTCGAAGGTCTGGTGAATCAGCCGGGCGTCTCCCTGGACAAGCGTTTCGTCTATCACATCCTGGCCTCCACCGGTATCTGTGTGGTGCCGCTTTCCTCATTTTCGACTCCGCTACAGGGCTTCCGAGTGACGCTGCTGGATAAGGACGAAAACGAGTGCCGCCGCATCTACCGCACCCTGACCGAGAAGATAGGGGAGTATCTCAATTCCTGATAGCTTGAAGTAATGATAAAAAAGGACCGGCGCCAGATGACAGAAAATCAACTGATAAGCATGTCAGCGATCAGAATCAAAATGTTGGTCACGTCACTTCTTGTCGCCGGGGTGGTGGGACTTGTGTTGCTTGCAGCGGGATCTGGAATGCAGACCCTCATCGGTATTGCCGTTACAGCCCTTCTATGCTCACTGCTGTGTGCGGTTTTTTTGAGTAATGTCGTTGCCGGGATACGTGCCGGTCAGTCGAGTGTTGTGGCAAGTCTCCAGTTGACCGAAGACGAATCAGTCATCCAGGTTGAACAGGACGACCTCAAGGCCATCTCATCTTCCAACAGCGTTATCATAAAAACGGTTGAAAACAGACGGATGGAGCGAAAACACTTGCTGGAACAGATCGTGGCGGCCGAGGAACAGCTCAAGCAGATCATCCACAGCCTGATATCGGGTGACGAAAAAGAGGTTGCACAGGTGCGGGATGCAGCGGCAGCCATGGAGAACATGAATAACGCCTTTTCCTCGGTTATTGCCGAACTGGAGGAACTTTCCAGTCGCACCGGGGAACGAGCCTCCATCTCGGCGCAGATGAGCGCCACCAGCGATACCATTGCCGAAAACATCAATCAGTATTCGACCTTCGTGATTGAGGCCTCCAGATCTATTGAGGAGATGACCCATGCCATACGGGAGACAGCCGACAATATTGGCGGTCTGGCTATTTCAACCGAGCAGTCCTTTTCGTCTATCAATCAGATCAGCAATTCACAGGTCAGTGTGCGTGGAAATGCCGCGCGAAGCGCCGCAGCATCGGAGAACGTACGCAATCAGGCCCAGCATGGACTGCGCAGCATGGCGGATACACTGCTGGCCATGCAGGAAATCGTCAAGAGTAGCGATGAGTCCTTTGAATCAATCAATCGCTTGTCACGTTATTCGGCGCGTGTGGGTGAATTCCTGAAGGTCATTCAGGAGGTGGTTGAACAGACCAACCTGCTGTCGCTGAACGCTTCCATCATTGCTGCCCAGGCTGGTGAGCGCGGTCGGGCTTTCGCTGTGGTGGCCGAGGAGGTGCGCGCTCTGGCTCACCGCACTTCTGCTTCAACCAAGGAGATCGAAGAGCTGGTTCGCAATATTCAGACGGAGACCTCTGCGGTGCAACGCTCCGTTATCCAGGGCAAGGATAAGGTTAATGAGGGGGTCAAGATCTCAGCCATGGCCAACGAGGCCCTGGTTGCAATCGAAAAAAGCGCCGAGGAAGCCTCAGGCATGGGAGCGAGTATAGCAAGTGAAATATCCGATCAAGCGATCGGTATCCAGCGCATTAACGAGGTAGCTGAGAAAAACCTGGATCGGGTCCAGCAGATCACCATGACCACCATGCAACAACAGGCAGGAAGCAATCTGATTGTTCTCAATCTGGACCAAATGCGCGAATTGGCGCACCGTGTAAACTCGTCGGCTCAAGAGCAGGCCAAGGGGAACCGTATCTACCTGAAAAGTGTCATGGAGGACAACGAAAGGACGCGAGAACTCAAGGAGGATGCTTTGCTCCAGATTGCCGTGGCCAGGCAGGCGGTGGATGCCGTGCGGCGGGTTGAGGAGTTGATTTCCTTCAATGCGGTTGAAAGCAGGAAAATTTTGCAGGGTCTTAAGTTGCTGACGCATTTGATAGATAAATACCGCGTCGGGAGAAGTGCGGATAAGGATGGAGAGACTCTCTGATATGAATAGTCGGGCTTCCAGCCAATATCTCGGTTTGAGCCGACAGTTCTGATACACAAAAAAAGCCCTGCGGGAAGCAGGGCTTTTTTTGTTGCGAAATATGGGATGTAATCAATAATTTTTATCGGCGTAATCAACCCAGCCGCCAGCCATTACCAGGGCTTTGTCGAAGGGGGATATTTCGAAGCTGAAGGTCTTCTGCTTGCCGTTGCCGCTCATTGTCATGGTTCCGGCCTCGATATCGATGCTCATGGCAGCGTCCACGTCATTGGCGTGGGAGAAGATCAGGTCTAGATCCGCCTTGGGCAGTTCAATGGCGGCCATTCCACAGTTGAACATGTTCTGGCGGAAGATACGGGCGAATGATTCGGCAATCACTGCGGTGATGCCGTTGACCTCGAACACCCAGGGGGCGTGTTCGCGGGAGGAACCGCAGCCGAAATTGGCGCGGGAAACTATCACCCTGGCGTTCATGGTTTTCGGCCCCTTCGGATCGAAGCCGGGCAGTTTAAGGTCTTCCAGGATGAAGGGTTTGAGGTCTTCCTTGGTGATCTCGTTCAGGTACTTGGCCGGAATGATCTCGTCGGTATTTATGTCGGAACGGTCGAGGAAGAGGACAGGTCCTCCGAATATTTTCATATGGTTACTCCTTGGTATCGTATGGGTGTGTATAGGCGGCCCCATGTGGCCACCCTATGTGCATGTGGCCGCCAGAGTCGGGCAACCACATGGGGTTGCCCCTACATGGAACAAGAAATTTACAGATACTTTCTCGGGTCGGCGATTTTACCTTCTAAAGCCGTGGCCGCGGCCGTGGCCGGTGACATCAGGTGTACCATGCCACCCTTGCCCATCCTGCCCATGAAGTTGCGGTTGGTGGTGGAAGCGCAGACCTCGCCATCGGCCAGGACACCGTTACTCATCCCCAGACATGCGCCGCAGGTCGGGTTGGTAACGCAGAAACCAGCCTCCATGAAAATATCGATCAACCCTTCTTTCAGGGCATTCCGGTAGACCTTGGGGGTGGCTGGAGAAAGGATGCCGCGCACGGACGGGGCGATCTTTTTCCCTTTCAATATCCCAGCAGCGATACGCAGATCTTCCAGTCTGCCGTTGGTGCAGGAGCCGATATAGACCTGGTCGACCGGTGTTCCGGCGATCTCGGAGATAGTTTTGACCTGATCCGGTTTGTAATCGAACGTGATGGTCGGCTGGAGGGTGGTCGCGTCGATCTCGATGATTTTATCGTACCGGGCATCGCTGTCGGCGCACCATTTTGAGTAATCGACCAGCGCGGCCTCTTTTGAGGCGAATTCGCTGCTGATGAAGGGCCAGAGATAATCGACGGTGGTCATGTCCGGCATGCAGATACCGGAGGTGCCGCCAGCTTCAATGGCCATGTTGCAGAGCGTCATGCGGGATTCCATGGTCATGGCGTCGATCACCGGACCGTGAAATTCCATCACGCGGTCGGTGGCGCCGTTGACGCCGATCCGGCCGATGATGTGCAGGATGACATCTTTGGCGTAGACCCCTTTCGACAGGGCGCCGGTAACGTTAAATTTTATGGTCTTCGGCTCTCGGAAGGCACAGACGCCTTTCAGTATGCCGACTTCCAGGTCGGTAGTGCCGATTCCGGCGGCAAAGGCTCCGAAAGCGCCGTGAGTGCAGGTGTGAGAATCACCCATGATAACGGTGTTGCCGGGGCGGATAAAACCCTTTTCCGGGAAAAGAGCGTGGCAGACGCCGTTGGCGCCCACGTCGAAGAAGTCCTTGATGGCGTGACGACGAGCCCAGTCACGCAGGATCTTGGCCTGGGTGGCGGTCTTGGTGTCCTTGCTGGGGGTGACGTGGTCGATGACCGCCTTGATCTTTGAGACATCGAAGACACGATCCTTGTCTCGTCTGATCAGGTCGTCAATAGCGATGGGAGTGGTTATCTCGTGGCAGAGTACGACATCCAGCCGGAGTACCTTTGTTCCGGGGAACGGTTCGTTGACGAGATGTGCTTCAAAAATCTTTTCCGCAGTGCTTTTACCCATGTGTATACCTTTCTCGATGCAGTATTACTACGTTTGTAACAGAATTAATGGCTGATGTAAACTGGTGAACTAACCGTCACATTCTGTTTGACAGGATTTGGCAGGCTGCAACTTTCGAGTAGAATCAGTGAGGGGCGTGGTGTATAAAAAATAATGTAGCTATTTCAGATTGTGAGGCATTCAGAGTATGACACCGGATCACCTAAAAAAACTGCTGGATGCCGTTAAAGACGGTTCAACCCCGGTGGATGTGGCGTTTGAGCATCTGCGGCAACTTCCCTTCCAGGATGTGGGCTGCGCCCAGGTGGATCACCACCGTGAGTTACGTCAGGGGATGCCGGAGATGATCTTTGGCGAAGGTAAAACCACTGCCCAGATCGTGCGGATCATGCAGGCCATGTCCACTAAGGGGAGCAATATCCTGGTCACGCGGCTGGTTGCTGACAAGGCGGTTGAGATCCTGACCATGTTTCCTGCGGCAAGCTATAACGACGAGGCGCGCTGCCTGACCATGGAACAGCGGCCGGTCGAGGTCTGTGGTCGCGGGATGATCCTGGTGATTTCTGCCGGTACCTCCGATATCCCGGTGGCGGCCGAGGCGTTGCTGACGGCGCGTTTCCTCGGTAATATTGTCGAACATCTCTACGACGTTGGGGTTGCAGGTATCCACCGGCTGCTGGCGCGGCGCGAGCTGCTCTGCTCGGCATCGGTTCTCATCGTGGTTGCCGGGATGGAAGGGGCGCTTCCCTCGGTGGTGGGCGGACTGGTGGACAAGCCGGTCATTGCCGTGCCGACCTCGGTCGGCTATGGCGCTTCATTCGGCGGCATCGCGGCGCTGCTTGGCATGCTCAACTCCTGTGCCGCCGGGGTGACCGTGGTCAATATCGACAACGGCTTCGGCGCGGCATGCGCGGCGAGTCTGATTAATCGGGTATAACCTCAATAGTATTGCTTTTGACTCGCGAAACAGCCTGCCGTATAATGAGTACCCGACGGTTGCCGCCCATGTCCGGTGGTGTCTGATTACCCCGCTTGCAACGAGGAACTGATGCAATTTTATATCGACCCATACTTTCCAGATGATATTCATGCCGTTGGCGATGCTGGTATGGCTGGCTTTGAGGAAAAACGACCGCTGTATTTATCCGGCTGTGGAAACTTCCTCGCACATTATCGCGGTGAGATCAGGGCGCTGCACAACGCCGGGGCATCCGGCACTGAGGCCGTCCACCTGATCTGTGAAATGACCGATGAACTGATCAATAAATTGTTCTACTCGATTCTCGACGATCTTGACTGTAGTCGTGTCCTGGCGGATCACATTTCTCTTGTTGCGGTGGGAGGCTATGGACGGGGTGAGTTGAACCCCTTTTCCGATATCGACATCATGTTTCTGCATGACGGTACCCTTCCGGCAACCAAAGTTGAGGATATCGCCCAGAAGTTGCTCTATTTTATGTGGGATATGCGCCTGGATGTCGGCTATTCGGTGCGCGTAATTGCGGATTGCATTGAAATGGCGGCAGCGGACGGTACCGTCAAGACGGCGCTCATGGATGCTCGTTTCCTGACCGGTAGCCGGTCTCTGTACGATACCCTCTACAAGGTTATCTTCACCCAGATCCTGCCTAAATCCAGTGACAAATTCATCAAGGAAAAATTGTCCGACATGAAGGTACGCCGTGGGAAATACGGCGCTACTGTCTATCTGCTGGAACCCAATCTGAAGGAAGGCGAGGGTGGGCTGCGTGACCTGCAGACCGCCATGTGGGTGGCGCGCGTCAAATACAAGTTCAGCAACCCGAAGGAATTGATCATCAAGGGTATCCTCAGCGAGGAGGAGTTGGACTCCTACTTTACCGCTCTTGATTACCTGTGGAAAATACGCAACGAACTGCACTATTTCAGCGGTCGCAAGAATGATCAGCTGACCTTTGATGCCCAGGTACACCTTGCCGCATTCTTCGGTTACAAGGACCGGGGCCGTGCGCTGGCAGTGGAAGATTTCATGCGGGATTATTACCGTCACGCCAACCGTGTGGAACACTTTTCCTCCAGCCTTGTGTCCCGTTGTATCTGGCGTGACGAAGGCGCCATGAAAATTCTGGGATATTTCAGGCGTCGACCGGTGGGAGATGGTTGCTATGTTCTTAAGGGAGAGCTGATCATCCCGGATGAGTCGGTGGTGGAAAAAAATCCTGCCGTATTGATGAGGATATTCGAGCTGTCTCAGAAGCATGGGGTCAGTTTGAATATACGTGTCAAGGGGCTGATCAGGAAGAACCTGGATAAGATCAACGACAAGTTTCGCCGCAATCGCGAGGTAAATCAGTCGTTTATTAATATACTGCGTGCGCCCAAGGATGTTACCGAGACCCTGCGCAATATGCACCATCTGGAGTTCCTTAATCATTTTATTCCAGAATTGGAGCATATCTACTGCAAGGTGCAGCACGACCTCTACCATATCTATACCGTGGACATACATACCCTTTTTGCCGTGGAGCAGGCTGAAAAGATGCTGAACAGCGAGTTTAAAGACGAGCTTCCGTTTCCTTGCGAGGTTGCCGCTCAGATCGGCAAGCGGGAGTTGCTGATTCTGGCGGTGCTGTTTCACGACATTGGTAAAGGGGAAGGGGGAGGACATGCCGAGAAAGGGGCCGAGATGGTTCCTACCATTGCCCGACGCATGGGGCTCTCCAAGGAGGATAGCGAGCGATTGGTGTTTCTGGTGCGGCAACACTTGTTGTTTGCCCATATTTCACAACGTCGGGATCTGAACGATGAAAAAATGGTTGTCCAGTTTGCCCGCCAGATGGAAACCAGCGAAAACCTTAAGATGCTTTTTCTCTTGACCGTGGCCGATGTCAGGGCGGTTGGTTCAGATGTCTGGACAACCTGGAAGTCGCTTTTGTTTCAGGAATTGTACGAAAAGGCCTTCAATGTTCTGGAACGAGGTGATTTTCATCTTGAAGCAAGCAGTGAGCGGGTTAAGACGGTTATCAAGAAGGTCACGGAAATTCTTGAGGACGAATTTCCCGCTGTACTGATTCGTGACGAACTCAAGGCCATGCCTGTCCGGTTGCTGCTCTCCAACGACTCGCGGCTGATAGCTGACCATGCCAGGCTGCTGCTCGGTCTGGAAGAGGCTGACATCCTGATGAAGTATGTCCATCAGCAGGAAAGCGGTTATTCGGAATTTACCATATGCACTCAGGATATGCCGGGACTGTTCTCACGCATTACCGGCGTCATGGCTGCCAATGGGGTCAACATCCTCGGGGCCCAGATCAATACCAGCAGAAACGGCAAGGTGCTGGACATTCTACAGGTTAATTCACCCCAGGGACTTGTCATTACCGATGATCAGCGCTGGCAAAAGGTGCAGGACGATATGCGCCGGGTCATACATGGTGAGGCTAACGTGGATGAGATGGTGGAGAAGCGTCAGCGGCCATCGCTTTTGACCTCAAGACCGGCGCCCCGCTTCCCGACCAAGGTGGAGATCGACAACGATGTTTCAGAGGATTACACGGTTATTGATGTTTATGCCCATGACAAGGTAGGGCTGCTTTATCTGATCACCAGCACCCTGACACATCTCGGGCTTTATATCGGTGTCTCCAAGATCTCCACCAAGGTTGACCAGGTGGCCGACGTCTTCTACGTACGCGATATTTTCAGTCATAGGATTCTGTCGGAAGACAAGCTGGAAGAAATCAAGAAACAGCTGCGGACTGCTATTGATGAGTGGGTGTGAATGGAGCTTTTGAATGTTGAGGGATGAGATGACAGATCAACAACCTCATGATCCACTTCACGGCGTTACTTTGAAAATGATTTTGACTCGACTGGTGGAGCAGTATGGCTGGGAAGAAATGGGAAGAATCATCGATATACGCTGCTTTACCCATGACCCGAGTATTACCTCCAGTTTGAAGTTTTTGCGGAAGACTCCCTGGGCCAGGGATAAGGTTGAGGCGATGTATTTGAGATGGAAGATGGAAAGTCTTGAGTAATTCATGTTCATAAAAACAAGGGCGAGAGATGAAGAAGACGTTCTCAAGATCTGCGTGAACGTGTTTAGCGGCGCGATGTGCGGACTTGCTGGTTATGGCGCGCCAACTCACGCAGGTGGCGGAGCAGTTCGGATTCGCTGAACAGTGAGTTTTGCACGAAGTACCGGCCAAGGGGTTTTTGAACAAATCGTTGGTGAAGCAGGAGGATATTGAGTTGGGATTGGCTGAGGAGCCCAAGTTTTAGTGCCCGTTCGCCAAAGGGGCAGACCAAGTGGGTTGCACGTAAAATTACCGATACGGTTTCCTGATCGATCCATCCCCAGCTACAGGCAAACTCACCAAGAGGCGGACGCAGGCTCCGCTGCCACAGCAAGGAACGAACCAGTGCCTGGTAGGAAACAGCGCCACTGTAATACAGATACAGGCCGGTTTTTAATTCAATGGTGGGAAAAGGCCCGTTGTAATAGTGTTCGTTGTGAGCCCTCTCAACCTTTCTCATTGGAACCGACGTGAGGGTACCCGCAACTCGTAAAGGTATGATGGCTTTCCGATCCCGCATAAAGCTGTTCAGAACTTCATAGGCCTCAACAGAGCGGCGAAACAGCTCGGTGTGACTTGTCTGGCTGCTGCCCGCTTCCAATACATCAGGATGGCATTGTCGTGCCTGCTTGCGATACGCATTACGTACCCCCTCTGGCTGAAGATAATAAAGAAACTCTCTTGTAACCTCCACATCCGATCCGAACAGGATACGGCAAGCATCAATGAGTTTGGTTTCTTGGTTCGGCGCCATGGGCAACAGCCTCGGATTTTTGATACACAATGTGAAACTGTAAACTATTATTATATACGGAATTTTTTTAAAATAACAGGCTGTCTTTTTTAAAATCTGGAGGTATAGTAGATACAGGTAGCGCTACCAAGCAAGAAACGAACGACACAAGGGGGAAATTAATTTCAGAGCAAGTAACTCCGGAAGAAAATTTAATGTGTCAGTACTTGTCCGGTGTTGAATAAGTACCGGAATGACCCTTGAAAAGGGTGCAATGCAAACCAGATAATAATTGAGACCCGCGAAAAATGCGGGTCTTTCATTTTGTGCGACAGGCATTAATTCTACTTTGTCATATTGGCTTCAATGCTAACCTACATTTGACATAACAGTGTTTTGTTTTACCCGATTTCTTTCTTTTCCGTGTGTTTACAAGAAAAAACTCAATAATATCAACTAGCAGTTCTCTAAAATCCCAAAAGTAGTGCCATAAAATGGCATGGCCCCCTTGACCAACTCCCGCCGGGATTCTACTCTGGCACGATGTTTATCCGACAGACAAAAACCAGAAACGCTACTACTGGAGAGCCCTATTCCACCTTCCGGCTGGTAGCCTCGGAACTTGTGGGGAAGCAGGTACGTCAGCGCACCCTTCTAAACCTGGGGAGGCATTTCTCTCTTGCGAAAGATGAATGGCCATTTCTTTGTTCACGAATCGAGTTTCTGCTCTCGGGTCAGAAA
>JBAYZR010000121.1:0-9499 GCA_041672425.1 Pedobacter sp.
GACCGCTCCCCTTTCTGTTGTCGAATAGCAGGAGCACCTCGTCCTCCATCTGGCCTGTAAAAGTTCCCTTTCCCATAATAACGGCATGACCTGACCATTTATACGAATCCAGGACATCCAATGATTCAACCAGTCCGACCCGCAAAGGATTAAGGTGAATATAACGAACAAGTTCAAGCAGATAAGAGTCTTCTTCACAAACTATGGATTTATAGCGATTCTGAAAGAGATGGCCACTGCGGTGATGGCGCAGATTGAAAACAACTGCATAGCCTGTCAAGAGGCGACGCATAAATACTGAAAGTTTAGTTGATTGGGGGCGAAGAAGTAAGTGAAAGTGATTAGACATGAGAGCCCAAGCAAGGCAGTCGGTCCCGGTCGAGATGAGGAGTCTCGATAAGCGCTCAACAAACAGAGTCTTGTCATCGTCGTCGAGAAAAATGTCTCTTTTTTCGATGCCGCGGACCATCACATGCTGGAGAAGACCTGGAAGATCGATACGGGCTGTTCTTGGCATGTAGGGGAGATTATCATGGGAAACAAGCTAAGTCAACTAACTTAACTACGTCCCCTTACACGTACGAGTCAACTAACTTAACTACGTCCCCTTACACGTACGTCCCCTTACACGTACGTCCCCTTACACGTCCCTTACACGTCCGCGTCCCCTTACACGTCCCCCGGCCAACCAGAAGGCGTCGTGCTTGTCGTCGGCATATTTGAGGCCGCTATATTTCTGGATGGCTGAAGGATTCGCCAGGTGTACGGCGAAGCCTTCAGCCATCAGCCCATCGACGAGCCAGTACCAGTTGTAAGTCGATTCGACGACAGTTCCGATAATCTCATTCCGATACGGTTCGAGTGACCGAAGGATTGCTGGCATGTCATTGGGCGACTTCTCCTTGAACACTCGCTTTCCGGTTTCATCAACAATTGCCAAGAAATATATGTTACAGTAGTAGTTAAAAGAGAGCGGCATTACCTGGTTCGGTGGTCAACGACCTTCAAAGCAAAACGCATTCTCAGCAGTCTCTTTTCAGCAATTATCATCGATCGTTATATTTCTCTTTATGGAGGTAGCAGATGTTATCAAACATGAAAATAGGACTGCGGTTGACATTGGCCTTTGCCCTTATCCTGGCCTTTGTCGTGGTAATGGCTCTGGTGGCCTTTAACAGTCTGGCCGGCATCCAAAACAGCGTTGAACATATTGCCAAGTCCAACTATGTCAAGGCAGCACTCGCCAGTGATGCCTTGAAGGGTTTTGCTGATGTTAAGGAGGCTTTACTGTCGGTCAGCGTCGCCCAGACGGAAGCGCAGCGTGCCGAGGAGAAACGATCGATTGACGAGGCTCGCAAGAAATATCATGAGGCGCTAGATGCCTTGGGTAAAAAAGAGACCAGTAAAGAGGGGCAAGAGCTGTTATCTCGGATCGCTGGGGCTATCAAGAATACAGCCGAGTCCAACAACAAGGTAGTGGAACTTGCAATGGCAGGCAAAGCGACTGAAGCGGGTCAACAGTATATAACGGTGGCGATGCCGCTGAACGACAAGTTGGATCAAGAGTTGAATGGGATGCTTGAATTCCAGAAAAAACGCGTTGATACCCGCTATAACGAGGCTGTTTCCAGCTACAATTCCGCTCGAATACTTTTGGGCGTGTTGACTGGGGTCATTATCTTGCTAGGCCTTGGCATTTCCTTCACTATTACCCGTTCAATCACCAATCCGGTCGCCTATCTGGCAACACAGGCAGATCTTATGGCGCATGGGGATCTGCGGGTAACAATTAGCAACGACTCAAAGGATGAAATCGGTCTCTTGAGCAATTCATTCAGGACCATGGCTGAGAACTTTCGTTCCATCATCAGCCAGGTCTCACGCACATCCACCCAAGTGGCCTCCGCTGCCAATGAACTGAACTCCACCGCCGAACAGATCGCCACCGGAGCCGAGGAGGTGGCGGCCCAGGTCGGCACAGTCGCCACCGCCGGTGAAGAGATGTCGGCCACATCGGGTGATATCGCCCAAAACTGCCAGATTGCAGCCGAAGGGGCGCAACGGGCCTCAGCCTCCGCTCAAAACGGAGCAGCGGTTGTTGATAAAACAGTGGCCGTCATGGGCCAGATTGCCGACAAGGTGCAGGAGTCAGCCAAAACCGTGGAAAGCCTAGGAGCACGTAGCGATCAGATCGGCGCTATCATCGGCACCATTGAGGACATTGCTGACCAGACCAATCTTCTGGCGCTGAACGCAGCCATTGAGGCGGCGCGAGCCGGTGAACAGGGAAGAGGTTTTGCGGTTGTCGCCGACGAGGTGCGCGCCCTGGCCGAACGCACTACCCGCGCCACCAAGGAGATCGGCGAGATGATCAAGGCCATCCAGAAGGAGACCAAGGGGGCTGTTGCCGTCATGGAACAAGGGGTCCATCAGGTAGAGACCGGCACCGAGGAAGCGGCCAAGTCCGGCGCGGCTCTGCGAGAAATCCTCGAGCAGATCAACGCGGTTGCCATGCAGGTCAATCAAATCGCCACCGCCGCCGAGGAGCAGACCGCCACGACCAGTGAGATATCCAACAACATGATGCAGATAACCAATGTGGTACAGCAGACATCCCACGGTGCACAAGAATCAGCCACCGCAGCAGCGCAACTGAGTGGCAATGCCGAAGAATTGCAGCGCTTGGTGCGGCAGTTTAAATTGTAAATCACCCACCTCCGTCCCCTCTTCCCGAAAACCACAAAGGCCCGCTTGACGCGGGCCTTTGTGCTCCTATGGTTCGATGTTGTGGCACAATCTGTATGACAATATCAATCAGGTTCACGCGGATCCAGAACCAGCTTGATACCATCAAGTATTTCAGCCATTCGCTTTGCAGCAAGGGTTCCGACATACTCGTCCAGTTGAGTCTTATCCACCGTGAAAACTTGCGAAACATTGACGACGCTTTCCTTGGGCAGGTTTGATTCTTTTTTGTCGAGTAAGACATTGCCTGGCGCACTTGCACGCTTGAGATTCGTGGTGAGGGGACATACGAGGACTGTCTTGATCTTGCTGCGGTTAAACAGGTTGTTCTGGACAATGACGTGTGGGTGTTTGTAGCCGGGTTCTGAACCTTCAGGCTCGTCAAGTTCTATCCAGTAGACATCTCCCTGATTGATCACCATTTCCCCTCCACAATGCGCCGATGTTGTCGTCGTGATTTACGACGAAGGGTCAGTTCCGGCGCGTCAGGTTCATCAGCGTAGGCTGCATTGATTTGGGCAAGCATTTCTTTATTTTTCTGGTGTTCAATAAAATCCTGCAAGGCAATGACGAATAATTTGCTGCGCGAAACTTTCATTGTTCGTGCAATATTCTCGGCCTGATCAAAGAGATTCTTTTCAATTGAGATGGCTGTTTTGATCGCTTGCATAGTTATACCTCCTGTTAAAATAAGTATAACCTATGGTCAAACTTCAGTCAATACCCAACTGCCCCCCAAAATTTATTCAGTGAACGGTTTGGGACAACACCGGCTGTTTTAGGCCGCTGCTTCTGCCTTGTTTGAGCCTCGCTCTTTACTTTTGTCTCGTGTCAACTGGCCCCGCCTCTTTTCCCCTGAAGTAGATTTGTAGGGTTTGCACAGGTTCATCATGCGAACCGATCCGTACTCCCGTATCCGTCAGGCAAAGTTTTCAAGCACGATGATATTGCCCAGTTGACTGGCTCTTCGGTAATAAGCAACATCAGCGGTGATGAGCGTTGCATTTTTATCAAGAGCCACAGCATGATATACAGCGTCGTAAAAAGTCACCTTGCAATCTTTCATTATGCTCAGGGTAGCAGCAGAAAGTTTTGGCGTCATCGGACATTCATCAAAACGGTATTCGAGAAATATATCCATGATTTCTTTGGCGTTTTCCGGCGCTTTCAATCCCAGGACGTTGCCACATTCATAAACCCACAAACAGGGAAGGACAAAAGAGCAGTTTCCTGCCAACCAGAAGTTTAGAAGCTCAAGCGCCTTGTCGCCATCCTGTTCATCAGGAGAGCGAAACACCCATTTAATGATTACCGAAGCATCAAGCACAAAGAGCGAAGGGGTAGTCACATTACCCCCTATTACGATCATTGCTGACCGCTTCAACTATTTCGTCAGTTGACAGTTTTGGCGTCCGGCTACGTAATGCCATCAGTCTTTCGGTCAGTATATTCCTGCGGAACAGGGCGAGTTCCTTAATAATTGCATTATTTACCAGTTTGCTTCTCTGCCCCTGCGGAACAAGGGTTTCGAGTTCAATGGCAACATCGTTTTTGATCATGAAATTCAATTTTCGAGCTGCTTGCGCCATGATGCACCTCCAAATTATGGAATTTAGTATGTATTTATATTACACACTATTTGGGTATATTTCAATAACGGAAATTATTATTCAACAGACCAACGAATGGTAAAGAACTGTGTCCGCTCTGTCCGCTGCGCCATCTGTTTTTCAAGTTTGGTTATCAGACCGCCCTGCTTCGGGTTCGATCAATTTGTAGGGTTTGCACAGGTTCATCGTGCGAACCGATCCGCGATGCGAACATTTTCCGTACGCATGATAAGGCCATGCGCACCCTACAAGCTGCTTACGGAGGTGTTATTCATTCACTGTCCCCATGAGCTTTTAGATATTTTGTACGATTTGTTAAAAGCTTTTGCCATCACAGACAAAGATATAATTAAGGCGATAGACAAAACTGTAATTACGGATATGTAGACTTTTGCGTAACAATAAGTAGAGGCACTTTCATAACCAACTGTCACCGCAGCAGTCAAAAATGCCGCATATAAAAAATTCAAACAAATTTGCGCTATATTGCGATGAATAATCTTGTTTGCAACACTCTCCCAAATAAGTATTTCTTCTCCAAAGTACGTATTAATTCTTTCAGCAATATATTTTTTATGCCCGCCGAGTGTCATAACAATAGTTGTATTAAAAATTGCATAAAAAATGACGCCATACAGCCCTATTGGTAAAACCAGGAAAATTATCTCTATTTTCTCTTTTATTCCGTAGACAAACCCAGCACTAAGAACGGTCAAGCCTACAGCAATAATCTTATCACTCCGACCTATTCGCTCTTTTATTTCATCGGAGACGATCTTATATTCAGCAAGAAATACATTTGATCTTTTTTCTTGTTCTTCGTTCATTTGGATATTTCCTTCTATACTTGTTCAACTCGTTAATCACCGGAATTCCGGCCATCCACCATTCATTGCTTGAACTTCAAAATAAACCGCAAAACATGCTTGAGACAAACATATGATAAATATACATTTATAGCACTGAATAATATTCAAGGGGGCTATCATGAGGGCTGCTTGTTATGTTGCTAATTGTGGCAATAGAAAAATATCAAGAAGCGTCCCGCTTGAGACGCTTCATCACGCAGTGTAGTAGAGCACAAAAATTGAACGAGGTGATGGCGCACCCTTATTCCATTGATAAGCGCAAACAAAGCCAGAAGCAGCAACGACAGATACAGGTTGGGCATCACAAGTTCTTACACTAGACTGATTGATGTCTACTTCCAAGGAAGCAAGTGACTTTACCTCGAAATCAAAATCTAATCTCACTGAGATTTCACCTATTTTGTCAGGAAAATACAAGGCTTCAGGGAGAAAAAATCCATCCGCTTCTTGTCGCATAGCCCCTTTCCATTCATCTGTATAGGTCGTAGTAAACTCATGGTTTGGGGCCAACGGTGTCTTAAATGGACAAAACGCCACTTTAAAGCGATCATCATCAATCAAGAACTCTGGACTTCCGGATACGCCATCATGCGTCATATATTGTGAATGAAGTGATTCCGTATTCATACTAGACCCACCGACTAGGGCAAAAGAGACGCCTCTAACCTGCTCTTCTGATATGTTCCGACCATTAATAACTTGTGAATTGCTGCAATCGGCCCCTCGAATTGCGAAATTGTTTTCATATCGGTATACAGTCAAGCCTCGGTTTCGTTCGACGATACGATCTCGACTGCGGGCGATGTAAGTGGTGCGGAGAAATTCGACAAGAAATTTATGATGATGTGGAAGTTCTGCAACCAGTCGATCCTCCAGTTCACGAATTCGTCGTGACATTCGGAAAAGTTGGAAACAGACAGCAAAGAATCCCAAAAATGCACAGATTGTTAGTGCTTGCCACCCAACCACAGCATATATGCTGGCTATCGAACTTAGTGCTGCGACCGACACACCGATTACTCGTTTAGTAGGTCGAAAAACCGCGTTCGCAGTGCTGATTGTAGTCTCATTCCATCTACGTGATACTTTATCACGACGCGGCACCATAGACCACATAGGTAGGCTCCTTTAATCAGTAAGCAGCTGACGAACTACTGCTATAAATTCAGTTGGCTTTTCAGCGAATGAAAAATGACCAGCACCAGGAATTATTGTCAAAGTTGCGATATCTTGCAGCTCTTTAGTATCTTCAGGAAGTTCTATGTCACATTCCCCGTATACAAGACTCGTCTTCCTAGGTAAATAGTTTGCTATATCGCTGCAATCAAACTCGCCCAAAGATTCGGCAACCTTGAAATAGGTGTCTGGATTGTAGTAAGTAAACACGAGATCCACGTCTTTTCTTGGCTCTCCAAAATAGAAGGGGGCCAGCATATTCATAACTGCTGCTCCTTCGCCGTTTGCTTCCATCGCTTCTACCGATGCAAGAATATCTTCAGGTATACGAGCAATTAAGCGTTCCCCGGAACCGTCAAACCGATTTCTGGTTAGCCCTACCGGACTGACAAGAATTGCACGGCCAATGTTCATGCTATGGCTCGACTTGAGCGATTCATAAAAGATATAAGCCCCCCAAGAATGAGCTATTACATCTACGGATTCCTCATTGCCAACATGTTGGACAATCTGAACAAACTGGGAGACAAGTGCATTCACCGTAAAATCATGAGGCAACTCGTTGTCTTGCCCACTACCAAGCTGGTTATAAAAAATAATTTTGCGAAGTTCGCCAAGTGGTGAAAAAGAGTCCACCAAGTAACTATGATCTAGGCCCGGTCCGCCATGAATGACTACAAGTGGCTTGCCACTGCCCAACAGCCATATATCTGATTCTCCAGCTTTTTTGTAAGTTGTTGTAGCTTTCACTATTTACCCTCCTTAGAAAACAGAGTACCAAACATTCCGTATTGCAGGTACGAGCTATGATCTACTGCCCAAGAATCAATCTCGTCTCGAACTGCATTGGGAAGAGGAGAGCCGTGATCAATCTCAGCTACTGACCTCATGAACATCGACATCAGGTATTTTCGATCAGAAATAGCGCTATGCACTACTAGAGTCCGCGTAAATTCATGTGAAAAACCATTGCACAACCAGTATTGAGGCAAAACCTCACGCAAACATCGATTTCCTCCTTCTGCTTTCAGATCGTCTTGAAATTTTTTATTACCACCCTCCAACAAGGGCAGTCTTGGAGACGTGAAAAAAGCATCATCGTCAGCATCTATAATAAGTATTGCACCGTGATCTGACGTGTTTTTTGAAACCCATGATGCAAATTTGTAACGTTCAGCGTCTGATAGGTAGCTAAGTGCGTGTCGAGTAAAGACAAAGTCAAAACTTCTATCGGAATCTAAATCGTCAAACGAACCGGTCACAACCTCTATCCGGTTGGATGTTATCCCTCGTCTGGCAATTTCAGCTAATTCGATGTTTCTCTCCAAACATATAAAGTTCTTATCAGGATATTGGCGTGCAAGCAGGTTTGAGTAGTACGCATTGCCAGCGCCAAAGTCCAAAATTGTTTTGGCATCAGCCCATGCACGCGATGAACGAAAAAACACCTGTTCTAAATCGCATGAAAGTTCTGCCTGATATCGCAGTAGGTCATCATAAATATCTTCCCAACGTCGTAACGCTCCGCTCATGTCAACTCCCTCCTTGTTCAGGTAAAATTTGTGTTTGAAGTTTCTTGTTTGTTCGACTCGTTAATCACCGGAATTCCGTCCATCCACCATTCATTGCTTGAACTTCAAAATAAACCGCAAAACATGCTTGAGATAACCATATGATAAATTAACATTTATAGCACTAAATGATATTCCATATGACTTGTTGGCCGGAATTCCTGTCAACATTCTTCAGCCTACTTCCACTTGTCATCACTAGCGGTATCGGATTAGCAGTATGCATAAGAAATCCTGAATCAGCTCGTCGCTTGAAAGACTTGAGCTTGATGCATGAACCGAAACGATTGATGCGGTGATAATCACTATGTTTCTGACCGGCTCTGCCCAACCTCTTTCAGTTGCCTCGATACATTGAAAAATATTGTAGCGAGCATTAGATCGGATATGGCACTTACCACCACGCCAACAAGAATAAGCACTATCGACGCAATACATATTCCCGTGGCCATGTTCAGGTAACTGAAAGATTTGAGCAATCCGTCAAGATTGTTCTGAAGCTTTAACAGATTATATCCAAATTGGATCTGTATAATCCCCTGAAACACCATCAGCACCAATGCAGCAATGCCTGCGGTTTCTTTTGTCACGGAGAGGTACATCCCGCCAACCAGGACAATCCCGCTTATAACATTGGCCATTATCATCAAGTCTATGCTCATGTCCGTATCATGGAACCTGAAGACAAGATTCAGGAACCTCTTGAGAAATAGAGTGATGGCAACAAATAGTAATGTTCCTGCTGCTTGCATAATCGCTAGCATGAGAGTGCCATCTGCATCAACTCGGCCTTCTAATTTAAATGACAGATATGCCATTGGAATTGAAACAAAGGCACTTATCATGGTAAGCCAACCGGCGATATTTAACGTCCTGTGGGTCAATGGCATAATCCTCGGTAATATAATATTAATGTGAAATCAGCGCATCGCTTAAATCCCACATAGTGCCCCGCCAGTTGCGGATTCTTCCTTTGTCGTTGCATTTCGGGCATATCCAATAGATATCATCAGAGTCCGGCTCTATCCATCCGGCTATATCTTCGAAGCAAGGCTTTCTGTTTGGTCTTCTGCGACATTTTACAAAGTACTCAGGTGGATATTCCGGATCAGGATATGAAACCATCAGGATGATTGCTGTAAAATATTCAGCAAGTTTAAGGGCTTCTTGTGGTTCCGATATCATTTCCCCATCTTCATCCAATAAGTCGGTAATATCTGTTATCCAAGTATCAGCCATTGTCTAAATTCCTCTATCCCTGTGTTGTAGATTAAGACGTTACAGCACCGCACTGTGCAGGTCGCGCTTATGGTAGCGCCAGGCAAAGGCTGCTCCGCGGAAGTACCAGTCGATCAAAAAAACACCCCAAACAGCATACAGGGATAGATGCAACCACCCGACAGCCACCCATGACAATGCGACCCGTATCCCCCACATTGCTACCATTGTTACGATAAACACGTAAAAGGTGTCGCCTGCGCCTCGCAGGCTCCCGGCATAGACAAACGAGATCGCCAGTGGTACTTGG
>JBAYZR010000122.1:0-9489 GCA_041672425.1 Pedobacter sp.
CAGCTGTTGAGACAGGCGGCTTCCCAACTCGGAGCAGCGCTGGGAAAGTGCCCGGTTGGTTTCGTTGCAAGAGTCGGCGGCAAACAGCAGGTGTGCGTAACAGAAGGGTTTGGCTATGCGTACCTGCAGGGCTTCGTACTCCTGCACCGCGCTCAGAATGGCATGGTCATCAAGGTTTGCAATCTTTTCAAAATAGCGCTGGCGAAAATCGGCGGCCAACCCATCGAAGGCATCAAGGTCTGAATACAGTTCGGGTGCGTCAGGGGCCGGGTAGAGCAGGGCGGTATTCCAGGTAAGGTCGTTCTGTTTCATATCGTTTCTCCGTGGTTTTATGGGGATAGAACTGTATGTATGGGGTGTTAGAGTACTACAGGCATGACGGGGCGTCAATGATCCAATGTCCGCGATGGTGGCGCTTGACAATGCAGGCAGTAGTCCTCCTGACGCATTATGAGACCGGACAGGTTATTTGCTGCAAGTTCGGATATATCATGTGAACATCAATAGTTTTAATAAATTGTTTGACATTGATAATATTTGTTGTAAATTTAAGCATATTTAAAGCCAGATTGGGATAATCATATGAAGGCAAAAAATAAACTGAAGGAAGTACGCGAGTCAAGGTTGATGAGTAAGTCAGAGCTGGCGCGTAAGGCTGGAGTGTCTACTCTGACTATAGACAGGATCGAGCGTGGAGAACAGTGCCGAATGGAAACTATGAGAAAGGTCATCTTGGCTTTGGGATATTCACTGGATGAAAAAGAAAAGGTCTTTCTGGCCTGATCCCTGACAGGAATTCTATATGCTTTTTTTAAACAAGAAAAAAGAGGTTGTTGGCATAGACATAGGTTCCAGTTCTGTCAAGCTGATTCAGATTAAGGAACTAAAGGGGATTTATCATCTCCTCAATGTGGGTATTGTACCCTTGCCTCCTGAGGCAATTGTTGATAATACTCTGATGGATAGTTCCGTAATTGTTAATGCAATTAAAAATCTTGCTGGAAGCCTTGGTGTAAAGGTCAAAGATGTGGCCTGCTCAATATCCGGGAATTCAGTCATTATTCGCAAAATAGTACTTCCGGCGATGCCGACCGAGGAACTTGAAGATCAAATAATCTGGGAAGCAGAGCAGTACATACCGTTTGACATCAATGATGTTAATATGGATTTCCAGATTCTGTCCCCTGACAGTAATGATCCTTCCAAGATGAATGTTCTGTTGGTTGCCAGTAAAAAAGATATTATCAACGATTATGTAGCCGTTTTTAACGAGGCCGGACTTCAGCTTTCGGTAGTGGATGTTGACTCATTTGCCGTGCAGAATGCATTTGAAATCAATCATGATTCGTCACCTGACGAAGTCCTTGCACTTGTCAATATCGGGGCCAGCGTCATGAACATCAATATTGTAAAGGATGGGATTACCCTCTTTACGCGTGATGTTCAGATGGGAGGCAATCTTTATACAGAGGAGATTCAAAAACAGTTGGGATTGAGCGGTATCGAGTCTGAGAAAATGAAAATGTTGGCCATGGAAGCTGATAATAGTACTCTTCTGGAAGTAATTGCCAGGGTCAACGAAACTATCACCCAGGAGATCAGGCGTTCGCTGGACTTTTATAACTCAACGACTAATGATGTTAGAATTACTGGAATTTATTTGAGTGGTGGATGTTCAAAAGTGTACAATCTGTTGGAAGTTATCAATGAAAAGCTTGGGTTGCCGGTTGGAATGATCAATCCCTTTGCAAAGCTCAAATTCAATGAAAAGGATTTTGATCCTGAATACCTTCAGGAAATCGCCCCGCTCATGGCCGTTACCGTTGGGCTCGCCATAAGGAGGGTAGCGGACAAATGATCAAGATTAACCTGTTGCCGGTACGTGCGGCCAAGAAAAAAGAGACTGCAATACAGCAAATTATCATTTTTTGTTGTTGTATAGTACTTGTAGCTGCAATCGTTCTTACAATGTACATGGTTAAGCAGGTACAGATTTCATCAACGAAGGCAGATATCAATACAGCAAATATAAAAATTAACGAATTAAAAACCAAGATTGGCAAGCTCGAAGAACTCAAGACTCTGAAGGACCAGGTTAATAAGAAATTGGACGTTCTTACCCAGTTACGTAAGAATAAAACTGGTCCTGCCCAGAGACTTGATACGCTTAGTAATGTCACTCCCGAGCAACTATGGCTGACAGGATATACTGAAAGTGGTAATAACATCAAAATAACTGGCATTGCCTATACCGAAGACCTGATTGCCACGTTTATGCGTGGTATTGAAGCCACTGCTGATTTCATGGGAGTTGATCTGGTCGTTTCTGAACAACTCGATAGTAATGGAACCAAGTTGAAGCGTTTTGAGTTGACTTGTAAACTGCGAACTTCTTCCTCGCCATATCAAAAGCCGGTGCCTAACACTGCAAAGTAACAGCATTTTACTAGCCAGGATGGGTTGAATATGGATCCACAAGTTGAAAAAATACTCAAGCTGCCGGCCAAACAGAAAATCCTCCTTCTTATCCTTGTTGTTTTGCTTGAGGCGGCTGCAATGGTCTGGTTTTTATACGTGCCCAAGTACAATGAACTTGCAAACATCAAGGTGGAACTGACCAAGCTGCAATCTGAAATTGACGATAAAATCAAAATAGCTAACAATTTACCGCGCCTGCAAGCTGAATACGAGGGACTCAATCGCGAATTGGCTCAAGCGTTGACTGAATTACCTAATTCAAAGGAAATACCGTCACTACTGACAAGCATCACAACGCTTGGCAAGAGCGCCGCGCTTGACTTCCTGGTTTTCCGGCCTAAGGGTGAAGTGGTTAAAGATTTTTATGCGGAAGTACCTGTAGATATCACTGTTTCCGGTTCCTATTTCAGTGTGGCAAACTTCTTTGCCGCAGTATCCAACCTTCCGCGTATTGTAAATATTACCAACGTTGCATTTTCTGATATAAGAAACGTCAACAACAGGATGATGACCAAGGTTACTTGCTTGGCAACCACATTCCGTTTCCTTGATAAGAAAGAGATAAAGGATGACAACAAACCTGCTCCTAAATAGATCTACATATATAGCTCTGATTGCACTGATGATTGCAGCCTTGTTCACGGGGTGTAAGAAGAAAGAGCCGCCGCCTTTTGTTGCAGCCTCAAAGCCGGTATCTCAACAACCGAAGCCGGTACAAAAATCGTTCAGTTCGTCTCTCAATCAGCCTTCTCAACCAGTTAATAATTTTGATTTTAGCAACAAGAAGGATCCGTTCAAGCCGTTTGCCATTGTCAACGCCACACAAAGACTCTCTCCGGAGAGCGCCCGGCAGGCCTTGCGGGACGCCTTGCCGATTCACAGTTTTGATGTCGGACAGTTCAAGTTGATTGGTATAGTCACAGGTGGCAAGGAAAACAAGGCGATGGTAACCGACCCCAATGGCAAGGGCTATGTGCTTAGGGTGGGCATGGCAATTGGTAAAAATGAGGGGCATGTTACGGCAATTACCAATAATGGTGTGGATGTGGTTGATCAGCTAAGAGATGATAACGGCAGGGTGCGTAAGGAGAATATCCGGTTGACCCTCCCCAGGAAACAATAAGGAGTTCCGCATGATGTGGACGACGAAAAAATTGATATCTTTAGCGCTTTTGTTGACTGTCATGGCAAGCTTCTTTATCAGTTTACCCCGTATTGCGCATGCACTACCAGAGGCTGGTAACAAGTCAGATTCAAAACTTGCAGCTATTGACTCGATTACTGTCTCTGGTGAGGATAATGCAGCAGAACTTGTCATCAAGCTTTCTTCGCCGACTACCTATACCAGTTACAAAACCACTGCGCCACTGCGGCTGGTGCTTGATTTATCCCAGGCAACCCAAGGTACGATCACCGCTCCACTCGTCATCAATAAAGGGAACTTCAAAACGGTCACGGTCAGTCGTTACGATACAGATGCTGGCGTTCTTACCAGGTTGGACATCGAACTCGTTAAGGATTCCGAGGCTATTGTCTCGACAGCTCCCGATCAAAATGGGGAATTGAGAGTCTCATTCCCCGCTCTGATTCCACAAGCGGCTACTGCTGCTGTACCGGTTGAAGCTCCGGCTGAATTGGTTACACCTGAGGTTCCTGCCGCAGAAGAACCACTCAATGTTGCTGTGAATCCCATTGCAACACCAGCTCGCTCCCTCACGGCAGTTTTAGCAAAAAACGACTCCATTGTCCTTGCCATTAAAGGTGGAGCAGGGGAATTCAAGTCATTTCGCCTCAATAATCCAGAACGACTTGTCATTGATCTATTTAATGTGAAAAGCGTGTTGGCAGACCGTATCGTTCCTGTCAATGCTGCTGGTGTCGCCTCTGCCCGCCTGGGGCTGTATCCTGACAAAATTCGCGTAGTACTTGATGCGGTCAACGGAACCTTTCCCGAAGCAGTTGTAAGCAAGTCCGATGAAGGAGTTACCGTTGCACTGAATTCAAAAGAAATTGCAGAAAACCCAAATTCTCATCTTGTGTCTGCACGTACAGAACCAGCCGTTGAATCTGAAAAAAATGCAGTTGTAAAATCGTCAGATTCTTCGTCGACTATTGCACCAGAAAAGGCGCCAACACTTGAACAGCCGATCATAAAGCCTGCTGCCAAAGTTATTGTACGCCCCATCGGCCCTGCCACGGTTGAAATGATCGACTTTCAGGTGATTGAGGGTATTTCACGTGTTGCAGTCAAGGTCGCGGGTAACATTGCTGCCGAGGCTCCTGTCAAAACCCCTGGTTTCGTCACGCTGACCATTAAAAATACAAAACTGCCGAAACGTCTCCAACGTTCACTTGATGCTCAAAGTTTCGTATCCCCTGTTCTGCGCATAACCCCGATTCTTGTCAAGACACATAAGAGGACTGATACAAAGATTAAAATAGCGCTTCGTGCCATTGTGCCCTATGAATTCAAGCAGGAAGGGGACATGTTCTATGTGGATTTTAAAAATCCGGAAGGGTTAACAACAGATACAACACCTGCTGAATTAAAGGAATCCCGAACACCTATTGCTCAAAGC
This sequence comes from Pedobacter sp., assembly GCA_041672425.1. Classification (GTDB taxonomy): domain Bacteria; phylum Desulfobacterota; class Desulfuromonadia; order Geobacterales; family Pseudopelobacteraceae; genus JACPFJ01. The sequence goes on from JBAYZR010000122.1 coordinate 5,058, forward strand.
GCTAAGGCTTCGTTAGCTAAGAACGCAGATATTTACTCTGAGCTTGCGCCAGTTACTGACGTTGATGTTAAATCAGTAGATACTTCAAAAATGTACAAGGGACGCAAGGTGACCCTTGAATTTGCTGATGCGGAAGTGCGGAAAATATTCCAGCTTCTTTCTGAGGTTAGTAACAAAAATTTTGTACTGGGTGATGATGTTTCCGGCACAATAAGTATCAAGCTGGTCAATGTTCCTTGGGATCAGGCTCTTGATATTATCCTGGATACCAAGGGACTTGATAAACGTGAAGATGGAAATATTATCATTATCAAGGGCAAGGGCAAATTCAAATCCCAGGCTGAGGAAGAACTGGAGATAAAAAAACAACAGTTTAAATCGATAGAATTGAAGACAGAAACGTTTAGTATTAATTATGCTGACATCGGCGGTATTGTAGGACAGTTCACGGCACTCAAGAGTGACCGAGGCACAATAGCTCCAGATGTAAGAACAAATAAGGTGATTGTTAAAGACATTCCCCTAGCGATTGAGGATATGCGTAGGCTTCTACAGCAACTGGATGTGCCGGAAAAACAGGTCATGATAGAGGCGCGTATTGTGGAAGCCACTTCTACTTTTACCCGGAGCCTCGGTGTTAACTGGGGTATTCACTACCGCGACGGATCTGCGTCAATACTCGGGATTAACCAGTTGGATACCGGCTTCGGCGGATTGACCTCCGCACCACCTACGACTGGTACAGGAACTAATCCTGGTGGCGCCATGGGGATATCCTTCGGTACCCTTACAAGCAATATCCAGCTTGATATGCGTCTTAATGCCGCTGCCAGCGCAGGTTTGATTAAGATCGTATCCACACCGAAAGTTGCTACAATCAACAATAAAACCGCCAAAATTACTCAAGGACAGCAGATTCCATACACCTCGTCTACTTCTGACAAGGTTGAAACCAAGTTTATTGAGGCGGCTCTTTCCTTGGAAGTTACCCCGCATATCAATGCAAACGGAACCATTGGTATGAAGATTGATGCAAAAAATGACTCGCCGGGTACAAGTAGCGGTGATGTGGCACCTCCTATTAATAAGAAACAAGCTACAACCGAAATGCTTTTACGTGACGGCGAAACAACGGTTATTGGTGGTATTTATGTTGATAATGACACAGAGTCTGATAATGGCGTACCGTTTCTGATGGATATTCCATTCCTGGGCGCTCTGTTTAAAACAAACAGCAAAACTAAGACTAAGACTGAGTTGCTGATTTTTATAACTCCCAGGATTCTCGGTTTGCTGTAGGATATACATACAGAACCGGGAGTAAATTATGCCACTTGCACGCAATAACAATGAACGCTGGACATACGCAGATTACCTCACCCGACCGGATGGTGAGAGGTGGGAAATTATTGACGGCGTACCCTATGCCATGAGCCCTGCGCGGGGAACTCTTCATCAACGGATATCACGCACCCTTTCTTTGCAGATCGGTAATTTTTTGCATGGCAAACCGTGCGAACTGTTTGTCGCCCCCTATGATGTCCGTCTGTCAGAACGCACAGGCCTCACTGATGAGAAAGTGGAAACCGTTGTACAACCCGATCTGTTGGTGGTGTGCGACAAAGCCAGGATTGATGAACGTGGCTGCAACGGCGCGCCAGACCTGATCATTGAAATTACTTCACCATCAACCGGATGTAAGGATTTGACGGTAAAGTTCGATCTCTATCAACGTTACGGCGTAAAAGAATATTGGATTATTCACCCTGAGGAGCAGACCGTGATGGTTTTCAGATTGCAGGAAAACAAAAAGTACGGAGTTCCAGAGCGTTTTGGACGCGCTGCTCACATAGCGGTGCCGTTATTGGGTGATCTGCTGGTTGATCTTGCGGATCTGTTTGCAGAGTAGGTTAGGTTGTTAACGATAGAATGACATGACGATAGCAGTTAGAAAGTGGAGGATTCATGCAGATTTTACGTCTGGTAAAATGTTTGATGTTTCTTTTAATAGTTGCCCTATTGTCGGCATGTGGTAGTGGAGGTGGTAGTGGAAACACAAGTGGGGCTTTGGTGTTAAGTCTGCCAACGTCTGTTGCTGCCGGCACGGCAATGACCGCTACGGCCACCCTGAGTTCAACCAGTGGCAGACCGCTAAATAATCTGAAAGTTGAGTATGTTTCAGATAATCAAAATGTCATTCCTAATGTTACAGATTCAAATGGAACCAGTCCTAGTGGCGTTTCGCAGGTTTCACTTTCAACTAAAAATGTATTACCTACCGTTGCAACAGTTAAAATATATGCTGTTGTGGATGGAGTTCGAAGCAACTCTGTTACAGTAACGGTAAACCCAGCTAAATTAACACTTACCCCGCCAGCTGATACAATAATTCCAATAACAGCTGATTCAACAACTAAATTGTGCCCAGGAGGAATAATGCGTCTTGTGATTTCCGGGGCTCAGATTAAATTTTCCGACTCGTCGGGTGTGGGTGTAAACGGTCAACCAGTTACGATTGCCGTTACTAGTCTTACAAATGGAATCTCTAGTGGCGATCAAGTTGTTCTTTACCCGAGTGGCGCCTCAACCGTTACCATTCCTCCATACCCAAACTTTGTAACGTCTAATACGGATAATAATGGAATATGGTTTTTACCTGTTACGATTGATGGCGTTTCACCTACAGTTTCCGGAGGACAACACGTTTTTACTGTCAACTGGCAGGCTTCCGCAAAAAGGCTGGGTGATGAGGGGGATATTTCATACAGTGTTACTGGTCAAACGATGCTAACAATTTCATGTAATTGACACATTAAAGCTGATATAGCTTAAAAGGGCGCATTTTCATGTGTCCTTTTTTTTGCCCAGCGTAGCAGACACACCCGACCTGTGGGAAGACAATTTGATCCGCAAGAACAGGGTGTTTACGAGGTCGGGATGAAGGACTAATTTGAATTGATTTACGTTAACAGGTCTACCACCATGCCTTTTATACCTATAACTTTTGCAGTAATGGCTAAGTGATCCTTATTTTCAGTGATAATAAGGTTGTATAAACGATCAGCCTCGATATTTATCACTGTTATGATTTCAAAGTATCTCGGGTTTTGCGGTGTTCCACCAACTTTTTTCAAGTGATAGGCTTCATTAGTGATTCGTTTTGCAAGGTTGCTCAGTTGGTCTCGAAAATATTTAAAGTTAGATAATGTAGGTTCCTTTTCCAGTTTTTCACCAGCTTGATCTATTTCCTTCCGTAACTCTTCAATTTGCTGTTCATAGGAATTGACTTCAGCTTGTTGTAGGCCAAATTCCTTTGCAAAGAGGACTTGCCCCTCTTTTAAAAGTGTAGATTTACTTTTTGTATTTAGATCTAAGTCGCGCAATGATGATGCATTCTTGATGCGCATATTGGTTGGCTCCCATCTACGTTATACACAGATAAAAAAACTACCATACTCAAGTTCAGATAGGCAATAACATTCCGACAAATTGTATTCAAGCAGTTCATAACCCTGGAAATAGAAAACCCCGCCTGAAAAGACGGGGTTTGTCAATGGCCTGTGGAGACAAGAAGGGCTCACATATGTAACTGCCCTTCTTGTCTCCTTTTATCATCTACATATCAAACTGTTCCTTAACCATCTTGCATTATTGACAGATGCCGATAATGTTTGGCACCGATCCGGTAAAGGATTGAAGGTGAATCTCGCCCCATTGAGTTAGCGTTTTGACGAACACGCTACCTTCGATGTTATTGCCATTGCTGAAAGTAGCCAATGGAGCCAGAATACTGCCACCGAACTGATTATTTATGGTCACTTTTGTGGCTTTGTAGAAGTTCCAAAGAGTCTTGGCGCCAATACTTTGTGCGCAACCATTGAGGAAGTTCGCGCTGATATTTACAGTCGTCTCATCGCTGTTGAGGATGACCGTGGTTGCTCCATTCAGCTTGAACTCAAACTCCCCTTTGCTGAAAACCGTCGTGTCGATGGCTGTCAGATTGAATACCGCAACTCCGTTGCTGTTGGGCACGGCATTGAAAACCGCCTTGCCGTAGACATATGTAACAGTGCTGCCGGTGCTGGAGAGGAGGCTTAACTGGGTTGACAAGTTAGTCAAGACAGCGTTGAAATCAGTGGAATTTCTCGCTGTAGCTGCTGTTCCCGTAGCCAACGACGCATTGGTTCCACCATTGAAAGTGTTGCGGTAACTTGACGACCCAACGTAGGCAGGCCCGTTGAACATGTTCCAGGTAGCTTTACCAAAAACGACGCCGGAACCTGAGTTGATAGTGGAGGAATTAAGGGTGCCGCCAATCACGGCGCCGAGACCATTGACATGGACATCGGATGTATTACCGAGTACCGTCAGACCGGCATAGTCAGAGGCAGGTGTGGAAGAAGGCTTTTGAACGTAGTCTCCGCCGGAAAGG
>JBAYZR010000123.1:0-9480 GCA_041672425.1 Pedobacter sp.
GGAATCCACGGCGTAGAAGGACTGATTTGAGGTGGAGTCGTAACGCACGTCGTCAAAGATGAAAAACTCTGCTTCAGGGCCGAAAAAAGCAGTGTCGCCGATACCGGTTGATTTCAGGTACATCTCGGCTTTTTTTGCAATGTTACGGGGATCGCGAGTGTAGTCTTCCTTGGTGATCGGATCAAAGATATCACAGATCAGCGACAAGGTCGGCACGGCCACAAAGGGATCCATCTTGGCTGATGTAGGGTCGGGAAGAAGAATCATATCAGAGGCGTGAATCGGCTGCCAGCCGCGAATGGAAGAACCGTCAAAACCCTGTCCCTCTTCAAAGGTGTCCTCACTGAATTCACTCATTGGCACGGATACATGCTGCCATGTGCCGACAAAATCCATAAATTTGTAATCTACCATCAGCGCGCCATTTTCTTTGGCAAAATCTACTACTTGTTTCGGGTTCATCAGTTACTCCTTTCGGGTGGGAATATGAATAGCATTCTTACAAAGCGTCTTCACCTGTTTCGCCAGTCCTGATCCTCACAACGGCTTCAACAGGAGTTACAAATATTTTGCCATCACCAATTCGACCGGTTTTGGCGGATTTTTCAATGGCCGCGACAACCTTTGGGAGAATGTCGTCGGAAACGATTATCTCAATCTTGATTTTGGGGATAAAATCCACGACGTACTCAGCCCCACGGTACAGCTCAGTGTGCCCTTTTTGGCGGCCAAATCCCTTGACTTCACTGATGGTGATGCCTTGAATACCAATTTCATTCAGAGATTCTTTTACCTCATCTAACTTGAACGGCTTTATTATTGCCTCGACTTTTTTCAAACTGAATTCCTCCCTTCCATGAGTTTCAAATAGGGAAAATTATAAGGCTTCTGGGTTAAATTGCAAGCAGGATGCGCTCGTTCAATGAAAGCAAATGTCTTGCCAAAAAAACACGGCTAATTTTTAGAATTAATTTCAGCTGGTTGCATTTTAATAACAATTCAAAGGGGGATTCGAGCACCACAATAATGCACTAAAAACAGGCAGGCCAAAACGGCTGTGCTGCAATGTTGTGCAAGTGAGGTCATGGGGATGTCAAGGATTCAACTCTTTCAGTTCCTTGATTATCTCGACCTGCCGCTGATTGATGTAATAGGCTATCAGCTGTTGAGAATGTTTCTCGGTATGGAACTCAATATAACAGGTGAATGGCGCCTCTTCAAGCACGAGCTTGATAATGGTAGCATTCGTTCCGACCTCAATGACAGAAGCAGACTGTGTGCCTGGCAGCTTGAGGAATAAATTAATATCAAGACCTGGAACGAGTGATTCTTTCGACATGACAGTCATTGCTGCCCCACCCAGGGAAAGATCATTAATATTCCCTGTCATAACATCGGTATCAAAAACGAGATCGGCTTGAACAGGCATATCAAGCTTGACCCTCACAAAGCGACGCTGATTGGATGCTATTTTCCCATATCCGAATTTACAGAGGATCACCTTTTTCTTAGCGATATTAACATAGAAGACCTCTCCGGACATATCATCCGGAACATGACTTTTTTCATGAGAAAAAATCAGTGCCCTCCGTTCCAGACTTATGACCTTTGCCTGGTACTCATGTACCTCGAATTCGGCCATGCCATTTTCCACATTAAGCAGAATGGCATCATATGATACGGGCATTTCTTTGTAGTAGTTGAGAAAGGAAAAACGTTGTCCGATCATGTTCTTGAGGAACTGGAGAATCACCAGATTATCCTCATGCTCAGTGCCACGTATGATTTTATCAAAATATTGGATCATTCTGAATTCCCGGGCAGTATAATGAATTGCATGAAAGTCACGGTTACACTATAATTATAAGCTAATTTATGTAACAGAATTAGTTACAAACGACAAGCATTTATAAAGAGGAAACCAGATGCGCAAATCATGTGATGCTTGACCAGATCGCCAAGTATAGTTGCAAGCTGCTGGCTGACCGGTCGGCGCTTGAAGGGCAAATCGCTTTTGCCGCCCAAGACGACGTCATGGTCAGTGCGGGCGAACCGGAATTGGCAAGCAAGGCTGCTGATATCCTGGCTCGACTTGATTGCCTGGCCCTTGCCATAGCCACACCCTCCCTTCCCTTCGCTGACTTCCTTATACAGAGATCCGAGGCCTTCGACCATGAGATAGTCCCACGCGACACTGAAACACGTACCTTTCTGCATGACATACCCATCATAAGGAAAGCAGCATTCAATACCAATCTTGTTGATACAGTTGCGCGCCTTCTAGGTAACCGCAAGGGAATCGTCGTCGAAGGACTCGGCATTATCACCACGGGCGCCCTGACCGTGGAACAGGCCTACATCAACTGGTCCTCCGTGTTCCACTCCACCTTCATCAAATATCTGGAGGATGTGCTGGATAAAGGTTTCCTTGTGCCGGGCGAGGCCGAGGCATTTGATCATTTCCGCCATAAATGGCTGCTGCCGCTCTCCTCCGAAGGGCTGACATTCCGAACAGGACCGTTTCATGAAAAACCCGACATACTCGACGAGATCACCCGCGTGGGACGATACACCGTACAGCGCGGCCTGGTGGATTCCTTCTTCGGCAATATCTCGTATTCCAATGGCGACCTGATCTACATCTCCCAGACCGCCTCCAGCCTGGACGAACTCCCCGGCTGCATCGATCCTGTTCCTTTTGATAATACCTCCACCGTCGGCATTACCGCATCAAGCGAACTGTCGGCACACCGCCGTATTTTCGAGGTCACGGGTTGCCGGGCCATTCTGCACGGCCATCCGCGCTTTGCCGTTGTCATGAGTATGTTGTGTGAGGAAAAGGCGACTTGCCGGAAAACGGACTGCTGGAGGGATTGCACAAAGATACGAATGCTGGAAGAGACCCCGGTGGTCGCTGGCGAGATCGGCGCCGGCGGTATCGCCAAAAACGTTCCGCCGGTAATCGGTTGGCCAGGAAGGGCCATCGTCTACGGTCACGGAGTCTTCACTATCGGGATGACCGACTTCCTGAAGGCATTTCAGGCTTTGGTGGATCTGGAGAACTGGTGCCGGACAGAGTATTTCAGAAGATTTGACGAACGCTTCATACCCCATGGCGCTACTCATGGAGATGTTACCAGTGGGTGTGGTTATGTGGACTCCCTAAGATGAATCGCCTGGAAAATGCCCGGAATAGTGATAAACTGCTTAAACTACAACTTCAAAAAGGACGAGAGCAATGTTCCGTATAATTCGCTTTGGACAATGGCCTATCCTGCCAAAAATCATGGCAATTTCTGTAATCAGCCTTTCTTTCATCACTACGATAATTATTTTTTATTTTACACCACAGATAGAAAATAGAATGCTTGAGGAGAAGAAGACAGGGTTGAAAAATGTTGTTGATATTTCATTCGAGATCTTCAACGACTGCGATGCGCTTGCAAAGGCTGGCCTGATGACCAGGGAGGAGGCTCAGAACCACGCCATTCAAAGGCTGAAGAGCCTGCGATACAGTGGAAATGAGTATTTCTGGATCAACGACACCCAGGCTAGAATGGTTATGCACCCTATCAGACCGGATCTGGATGGAACCGATATTAAAGATACCAAGGACCCGAACGGCACATACCTCTTCCGGGAGTTCGTTAAAATCGCTCAAACCAACGGATCTGGCTACGTTGAGTATCTCTGGCCCAAACCAGGAGAAAAAGAGCCGGCCGCGAAGATCTCTTACGTTAAATTGTATCAACCCTGGAAATGGATTCTGGGCAGCGGAATTTATGTCGATGACATCAAGAAGGACATGGACAAACTTCGTTACCTCTTGCTTTTCGGCACCCTTATATTCACCCTGGTTACGCTGACGCTTGCTACAGTCATTGGCCAGGGTATCACCCGACCGCTAAAAAAAGTGATCAATGGTTTGCAGGATATAGCCAACGGCAAGGGCGATGCAGCGCTCACCCAACGAATTGCGATCACATCAATCGACGAAATAGGACTTCTTTCCGCCGAGTTCAATAGTCTGATGGAGTCGATCAACAACCTGAGCAGATTCAAGAAAGTAATCGATGAAGATGACAATCTCCAGGATGTCTACACCCGTCTTGGAGAAGTATTCAGCAAGCAGTTGGGGGTACACTGTTGTGTAATTTACGAGGTCATCAGCGACCAGAACAAACTGGTGCAAGTCTACCCTGCCGATCCTGAACAAAACGAGGCCTTCTGCGACAGGTCGATCCTCGAAAACTGTGACTCCTGCAAGGCAAAAAGAACGGCGCACGTAATCTCGTCCCTTACGTATCCTTCCATCTGTAGAAGATTTCATATCAAGGAAGGCAAAGAGCACTATTGCATCCCACTTGTTGTCGGTGGCGGGATCCTCGGTATCGTACAGTTTGTACTGGACCGCCATGACAATCTCAATTCGGCAAAAGAGATAGTCGAAAGCATTTTCAAAGCCGAGCAGTACATCAAGGAAGCGCTTCCTGTAATCGAGACGAAACGCCTTATGGCGGCGCTGAAAGAATCATCCCTGCGTGACTCGCTTACCGGTCTTCACAATCGAAGATTCCTTCAGGAGTATACGGAGAATCTTGTGGCGAGCGTCATCCGGAGAGGCAAGAAAATCGGGCTCATCATGTGCGACCTGGATTACTTCAAACAGGTCAACGACACCTACGGCCATAATGCCGGCGATATAATCCTCAAGGAAACCTCAAAGATCATCCAGAGTAGTGTAAGGGAATCGGATATTGTTATAAGGTTTGGCGGAGAGGAATTTCTTGTTGTCTTATTAGATATCAGCGGAGATGATAGCATGAACGTCGCCGAGAAGATTCGAAAACAGCTGGAAAATACCAGGTTCAAGCTATCGGAAGGGGTGGTCAGCAAAACCATCAGTTTGGGAGTAACGGACTTCTCGGCCGAAACAGAAGGTTTCTGGCGCAGCATAAAATTCGCCGATGTCGCACTATACAAGGCAAAAGAGCTTGGAAGAAACCAATGTGTCAGATTCAGCAGTGAAATGTGGAAGGAAGAACAGTTCTAGCCCTTTATTCCTTGGGAGGCATTTTGACAATGGTAAACCAGAAGTCTTCCAGCGAGCGCACTACCTTAAGAAATTCCTGAAAACCGACTGGTTTTGAGATGTAACAACTTGCGCCAAGTTCGTAACATTTGAGGATGTCGGAATCTGCTTCCGAGGTAGTCAGCACAATAACCGGAATACTTCTCAGTCGCTCATCGGACTTGATCTCTTTCAATGTCCCCCTGCCATCCATTCTCGGCAAGTTGAGGTCAAGCAGAATGATGTCAGGTCGAATGGCGTCGGCATAAGGCTCCTCGCGTCTCAAAAAACGTAGCGCCTTGATACCGTCATCAACAGTGTGCAGATGGACAAACATATTTCCTGCCGCAAGTCCTTCGCGGGTCAACTCAACATCACCTGCGTCATCCTCTACCAATAGAATATCTATAACCTTTTTTAAATTCATGGGAAACCGCCTTCCATCATATGTGATGTTTTAGTCGCTTACAGCGATTCAATCCGGTTCCTGCCATTACTCTTTGCCAGATACATCGCCTCATCTACCCGAGCTGAAAAAGATGCTGCATTGTCATCCGATTTGAACTGTGTTACCCCAAAACTGGCGGTAACGTGCAGGCCATTGCCGAAATCATGGGCCTCAAACAAACAACGCAGTTTTTCAGCCAATATAACAGCGTGCTTTTGATCGTTTCTGGGAATAAGCACAATGAATTCCTCTCCACCCCAGCGGGCAAAGATATCATAAGCCCGTATGTTGTCTGAAACCAGCCTGGCGATCTCTTTTAGAACATGATCACCTATATTATGGCTGTAGGTGTCATTGATCCTTTTGAAGTGGTCCAGGTCAAACATGATCATCGATAAGTCGGAGCCGTATCTTCTGGCGCGCTGATGTTCAGCCTCCATCTGTTCGCTGAACATCCGCCGGTTATAAATGCCGGTCAGATAGTCAATGCGCGCCTGATGTTCATACAGGTCACGGGTCTGTTTCAGGGCAATCTCCAGTTTTTTACGTTCAACAGCGTAAAAAATCGAGCGTTTCAGAATCCTGGCGTTAATATCCCCTTTTGTCAGATAATCCTGAGCGCCTGATTTAACCGCCTCGGTTCCAAAGGATTCGTTGGAAAGGCCGGTCAGGACAATGATCGGGATATCGGGGGCGACATCCATTACGCGGGTCATGGTGGAAAGTCCGCTGCTATCCGGCAGATTGATATCCAGCAGAACAATATCGCATTGATTTTTCTGTAGATAGTTCAGACCTTCCGACAGTCTTTCTGTCGTGACAAGACGCGACTTGCATTCCTGCTGTTCCAGCATCTCTGCGATCAACAGCGCATCACCGGGGTCATCTTCTATCAACAGGATGGTGTGCTGAGTAGGAGTGTTCATTTAATCATCTCCTGATCTTTCTGTTTTTGAGGGTATTGTAAAAAAGAAGGTAGAACCTGTCCCAACCTTTGACTCAACCCAGATTTTACCGCCGTGGCGTTCGACGATCTTCTGGCATATCGCCAGCCCCATACCGGTGCCGGGGTATTCAGCCCTGGTATGCAGGCGCTGGAATATGGCAAAGATCCTCTCGAAAAACTCCGGGGCAATGCCGATTCCGTTATCAACAACGGAAAAGAGCCAGTCGTTGCGTTGCCGGACAGCGTTGATCTCTATCCTGAGTGGTGTAGCGCCACGGTATTTGATGGCATTGCCGATCAGGTTCTGGAACAGCTGTCCAAGCTGGGTAAGGTCGGCCTTAATTACAGGCAGTGGGCCGCAGATGATTTTGGAGTCGCTTTCCTTGATTGCCAGCTCCATATCTCGTAGAACCCTGGAGACTACCGCGGAACAGTTAACCTCGGCAAGTTCTCTACCGCTACGCATGATTCGCGAGTAGCTCAGCAGGCCATTGATCAGGTTGCGCATCCGCGTGGCGCCGTCAACTATGTACTCCATATAGGATTCGGCCTTTTCATCAAGAGTTCCTTTACAGCGGTTTGCAAGCAACTCGGTGAAACCGGCAATCTTGCGTAGCGGTTCTTGCAGGTCGTGAGAGGCGACATATGCGAATTGTTCCAGATCCTGGTTGGAACTGGCCAGATTGGCCTCGATTTCCTTAATGGTGGTGATATCCCGGATCGATTCGATGGCGCCGATTCTCTTTCCATCAGTGTTGCACAAAGGGGCAACAACGGCCCAGACATAAGCGCCTTTGCCGTTATACAGAGCAGGGCAGAAGGCTTCAGCAAAAAGACGATCACCCTGTCTGGTAACACTCTGATATTTCTCCTTGAGTTCGTCATCATCAACATCAATAAGGTCAATCAGCTGGTTCCGCCGTTCACCATAGAATGGCATCGTGTAGGCATGATCACCATGTCCCAGCATATCCTCCTTGGGAACACCGCTCATCTCCTCCATTGCCTTGTTCCATGCGATAACCTTCTTTTCCTGATCCACAACAAAGGCCGCATCAGGTAAAAAATCGAAAATGTTGGCCATAATCTGGCGGGATTCACGCAGTGAGACCTCCATCTCCTTGCGATGGGATATGTCGCGGGATGAGGCGTAGAGATACCAGACTCCTTCGAGCTGGACACCGGAGACGCTCACCTCCGCGTCGAAGATTGTCCCGTCGCGGCGGCTGTGCCTGCTCTCTAAAATAGCCGGGGTATGGATCAGTTCCAAAAAATTTTCATGGAATTCCTCCGGTGAAACACCGGTATCCCATTCCGTGACGTTAAGCTTCAGGTCTTCTTCAACGGCATATCCCAGCATCTTACGAAAGGCGGCATTCGATTCCACCAGATTGCCGTACTGATCAAGGATATGTATTCCGTCGCGGGATACGGATTGCAGGGTTTGATAGCGAATGCCCAGCTTGTGCCGATCATTTTCAACTTGTTTGCGATACGTGATCTCCCAGGCGACATCCGCCAGATAGCTGACCAACTCGATATCCTGATCATTGTAGTCCCGCGGTTTATTGCCGACCCCCAACACCGCCACCACCAGGTCGTTTCGTAAAATCGGTACTACCAGTTCGCGGATCAGTGGCGCATGCCCCTCCGGAAGGCCTTTGCGGTTGGCCATCGAAGGGTAGTCGTTATGGATAACCGGTTGCCGTTGGCTGATACAGTCAGCCCAAACGCCGGCGTCTTTCAGCGGGTAATACAGGCCATGTCCATCGGCTGTGCAAAATTCGTTGAGTGTTCGGGTCGACCAGGCCTGTAGGGAAATGGTCTCTTGGTCGGCTTCGACAAAGTGATAAAAGCCGATCGGGCTGTTACTTACCCTGCAGACCTCGTCCAGTGTCTGCCTTAGCAGGTCGTGCATGTCGTGCGTTACAGCGTACTCCATCAGGCTCAGCCGCAGGTGAATCAACTCCTGGGTTTGTGCCGCCAGCAATGCCAGACCTCGTTGCCGACGCTGGAGCAGTGCCATGCCGACCCCGGCAGGAATGCTGATCAATAAAAAGGCAAGCGCTTGTTTGATGTTGTCGCTGCGCCAGTTTTCGTAGATGGCTGAAGGGTCCCTGCTACAGGCAACATAGAGCGACTTGTTCAGATGCAGTTTTTTCGGCTGGACGGTACGTAGCGCCATGACGCGTTCCAAAGGGTAATTGGGGGATTTTCCGGTCAGCACACTTTCGAGTCTGCCGCTTTCCCGATGGCGCGTGAAGAAGGTGCCAGGCAAGGACAGTTTTTTTCCTGGCTGTCCAACCTGATCCGGCACCACCATAAAGCGAATACCGTCACCATGGTTGATGGAGCTCCACATATCGGGCGCATACCGCACTGAACTCAGCAATATCCGGAAGTATTCCGGATCAAGGGCGGCAGTGACAACGCCATTAAAACCGCCGGTTGATGTGGGGATGACACGTGAAATATTGATGAGGAAATTCCCCAACACAGTCTTGAATGGTGGTGACACGTAAAGTGTTGAGGGGTTTTTATCTTGTGCAGGGGCTGTAAAATAATCGCGGGTATGGAAGTTCCTGCCGATCAGCTCTTCCCGGTTCGATGCGACCACGGTACCATATTCGTCAAGAACAAACATGGTACGAACACCGGGCATGGCATCTGTCAATGCCAGCAAGCTACGGTCGATCAATCTGATACTGTCGTGCTTGCGCAGATAGGCCATGTCTTTTATGACCGAAACCAGCGCCAGGTTTGTAGCATCAAGCTGATTTTCAATATTTAAGGCAATAACCCTTGCCTGGGTCTGTAGGCGCTGGTGTTCCTGATTGGTGATGCTGCGATGGGCGGAGAAACTATTGTAAACGATGAAGTCGGCAAGAATGGTGAGGAGAAGCGCCAACATTACCCATTGGATACGTATGCTTTGCCGCAGGGTCGCATGATTGGCATCCGTGTCACTGTTTGAGAGCGTTTCGGTTTTGTTTGACATCTGACCCCGCATTGATT
>JBAYZR010000124.1:0-9477 GCA_041672425.1 Pedobacter sp.
TTCAGGCCATCTTTGCCGTCCCTTCAATCACAAAATCCTCGACGTAGCACTGCTACGCCTGCGGTTTTGCTCAATCAGGAACGACAAATCCGGCCCGAATCCGTGCGTAAAACTTGGTATATCAGTTTATTCTGACTCCCTTAACCCAACGATAACCGGAGGCAAGATGCAGATTAATGAAAAGATACTGGTCAGCGACTTTGACGGGACCATGACTGAATTCGACTTCTTCAGGGTAGCGCTGTCCCGTCTGCCGCCCTTGGCAGCAGCTCCGTGGGAGCGCTATGAGCAGGGCCAGACAAGCCACTTTGATGCGCTGGCAGAGATTTTTTCCGGGTTACGGGTCGATGAACAGGAGTTCGATGCGATGCTGGCGGAGATGCGGACCGAAAGCGGTCTGGTCGAGGCGATTGACCGCCTGCGGCAGGCTGGCTGGCCGCTGGTGATCGCCTCGGCCGGATGTGCTTTCTATATCAAACGGATTTTGCTCAAAAGCGGTATCAAGGCCGTCATTCATGCGAATCCCGGGGACTTCATCCCAGGTCAGGGGCTTTTCATGATACCACCGCATCGGTCACCCTTCTTTACGGCTGAAACAGGAATCGATAAGTCTGCTGTTGTCCGGTACTACCTTGATCACGGTTTTGCTGCTGCCTTTGCCGGTGACGGCCGTCCTGATCTGGCGCCGGCGATGCTGGTGTCGCCGGAGCGCCGCTTTGCGAGGGGCTGGCTGGCCGAAGAGCTTGAAAACCGCCGGGAACCGTTTGTGCGCTTTGACAGGTGGCGTGATATCGCAGACTGCTTGTGCGGAGGCGCTCCATGATGGAATCACGCACGACCATTGCCATTCCCGGTCTGGTCAGGATCAAAATCGGGGCACTGGAAAAGCTCGGCATCTACTGTAGCCGTTGTGGATTCCGCACAGTGGCTGTTATTACCAGCAGCGACATCCCGGCAGGCATCATGGAATCTGCCGTAAAGTCATTGGCAACAGCGGATGTGCAGGCTGCAGAGTGGATCAGCTGTGCCGAAGCCAGCTTCGAACGCGCTCAGAGTATCTTTGTATCCCTGCCCGGCAATGTATCCGCCATCATCGGGCTTGGCGGCGGGAGAGCGCTGGACGTGGCCAAATATGTGGCCTTCCTGGCCCGGCTTCCGTATATTGCCGTGCCGACGTCACTTTCCAATGACGGGTTCTGTAGTCCTGGCGCCAGTCTGACCATTGCGGGCTGCAAGCGTTCGCTTCCGGCAGCCATGCCCTTCGGCGTGATCATCGATACCGAAGCGTGCCTGGCCGCCCCTGAACAGCTCTGGTTATCCGGTGTAGGCGATCTGGCCGCCAAATTAACAGCGGTCCGGGACTGGAAGCTTGCCTTCCACGCTACCGGCGAACCGGTCAATGATTTCGCAGCCTTGCTGTCCGATGCCACTGTCTTTCAGTTCATATCCCGACCGGTCAGGGATCAGGAAGGCGCGAGACTGCTGGGAACCTCTTTGATGCTGAACGGCATTGCGATGGAGGTTTGCAACTCGTCGCGACCGGCCAGCGGCAGCGAACACCTTATCTCGCACGCGCTTGACCGGATCTCGGCACGGCCCGGATTGCACGGTCTCCAGGTTGGTGTTGCCACCTACATCGTCAGCAGGTTGCAAGGTGGGCAGACCGATACAATACGAAGTCTGTTCGAAACGTGCGGTTTTTGGGATGCCATCAGGAACGATCCGTTCAACATGGCCGAATGGATCGAGGCTGCCCGACTGGCGCCGACCATCAAGAAAGGGTTTTACACGGTGCTTTCATCGCGCGACTGCGTGGATGAGATCAGATCAATGCTGGAGAATGACGCCACCCTTACCGGCTGTTTCACGGCCTGACTGGGCGCTCAACTATAAGGGGACCTACGCTTAATAAACATATTTAGAATTACACTTCTTTATGGTGGAATACCGGTCGAAGGCCCAGCTCCGATTTAAGGGCAAAGGGCAAAAAAATAGCGGGGCCATTTCGGCCCCGCTGTAAGCTGATTTCAATACAGTCTGTTACTTTACAACCCTGATGCCGGGGATGAAAGAAATCTTGTCAAAAGTCCTTTTAAGGGTCTTGCTCTGGAAGTTGGTGATGGGGGGTGTTTCCGGAAACTCGATGGAATCGCCAACCTTGACCTTTACTTCGGGCAGGGCCAGCCATGTCTTCTGACCTTTCTCGTCAGCGGCTTCCACATACGTGTAGCCAGCAGCGTTCATGGTCTGTGTTACCGTGGCTTTTTTACCGACACCAGCGGGGATTTCCTGAGCCTTCATGCCGGCATGAGGGTTGGCGCCACCTACAGGCGCTACACCACCGGGATGACCTGGAGGCATCTGACCCTGAGCAGGCATGCCGACGGGCTGTTGAGGAGCTTCGATCTTCGGCTTGTCCTTGCACCCGGAAAGGGCGATTGCTGCAATAGTAAGAAGCGTGAATATGGTTTTTTTCACCTGCAACCTCCTGAATTTTTAATATCTATCTTTTCTAGCATAGCGAGGCTCAACATTCAAAGAAAAAAACAAGCAAATGATTGAAACCTTATCACTCAACAACAGTTATTTGTGATATAACCTGCCTGGATGTGAGCATGCAGTGGTTTGAAAATAACGCACTTTTCCTGTTTAACAGGGATCGGGAGGGGATATGTTTGAATCGGCAGAACTTGGTCATAAAATCAGCAAGACAGCCTGGAAAAAAGAGATTACGGAGTTGCGTGAGGCACTGTTGGATGCCCAGCTTGATCTGTTCCAGTCCAAGAAATTTCCTGTTATCATCCTTGTAGCTGGTGTGGATTGCGCCGGTAAAGGCGAAACTGTCAATATCCTCAACGAATGGCTGGATCCCCGTCACGTCGAAACACACGCCCTGCGCGACCTGACTGATGAGGAACTGGAACGCCCCCAGATGTACCGTTACTGGAGGGTGTTGCCACCTCAGGGCAAGATCGGCATTTTTATCGGAACCTGGTATTCCGCCCCGCTGGTGGAAAACGTGTACGGCGACATCAAGAACGCGGAGCTCGACCAGCGTCTTGAGCGGATCATCCATTTCGAGAAGATGCTCTGTGATGAAGGGGCTCTGGTACTCAAATTCTGGCTGCACCTGTCTCAGGGCGAGCAGAGAAAGCGCCTGAAAAGCCTTGAAAAAGACCCCAAGACCCGCTGGCGAGTGACTGATACCGACTGGCAACACTACAAGCGTTATGACAAATTTCGTAAGGTCTCCGAGCGCATGCTGCGCTCCACCAGCACACCGGAGTCCCCCTGGATGATTGTTGAGGGAACCGACCCGCGTTACCGCTATCTTACCATCGGCAAGGCCCTTCTGAGCGCACTGCGCCAGCGCTTGGATGCGCCGGAAGCGCCGCACCACGACGAGCCGATCCCTCCCATGATGCCGGCAATAGATGATCTGCTGATTCTACGAACCATGGATCTCTCGAAAAAGGTCAAGAAGAGTGACTACGAGGATGATCTGGAGAAGTATAAGGGCAAGCTCAACCTGTTGACCCGCCACGATGACTTCAAAAAACTTTCGGTAGTTGTCGTGTTCGAGGGGAACGACGCAGCAGGGAAAGGCGGCAGCATCCGCCGTATCACCCAGGGGCTGGATGCACGCCAGTACCGTGTCATCCCGGTGGCCGCCCCCACGGAGGAGGAACGCGCCCAGCCCTACCTTTGGCGTTTCTGGCGCAATATTCCGCGCAAGGGGCGCTTTGCCATCTTTGATCGCTCCTGGTATGGCCGGGTGCTGGTTGAACGTGTAGAGGGATATTGTCCCCGTGCCGATTGGATGCGGGCCTACGGCGAGATTAATGACTTCGAGGAGCAGCTTGTCCGTAACAAAACAGTGGTGGTCAAGTTCTGGCTCGCAATCAGCCAGGAAGAGCAGCTCAAACGCTTCAAAGCACGGGAGAAGGTCAGTTTCAAGCGTTTCAAGATAACAGACGATGACTGGCGCAACCGGGACAAGTGGGGTGAGTATGAGTTGGCGGTCTGCGACATGATCGACCGTACCAGCACAGAGATAGCTGCCTGGACGCTGGTTGAGGCCAACGACAAGAACTATGCCCGCATCAAGGTATTGAAGACGCTCTGTGATCGAATTGAGGAGGCGTTGGGAAAGTAAGATACCCGGAACAAACAAATATACCGTTTTAGATCACGTCTTCAGGCCATCTGTGCCGCCCCTTCAATCACAAAATCCTCGACATTGCCCTGCTGTCAGTCATCAATATACTGCAGGGCATATTTCACATAGTTGTCGGCTGATTTGCCCAGCCAGGCCATCTCTTCCGGAGTCAGGTCACGCTTGTATCTGGCTGGCGCGCCGACCCAGAGGGTGTGTGGCGGGATGACCGTTCCCTCGGTAACCAGTGCCCGTGCCCCAACAAGCGCCCCTTCACCGACGACGGCCTTGTCCATCACCATGGCCTGCATGCCGATGAAGCAGCCGTTTTCAAGGGTGCAGCCGTGCAGTGTTACGCTGTGGCCAATGGTGACGTCATCCCCTATGATCAACGGGGCGCCGGGGTCGGCTGCGTGTTTTTTGTGGGTGACATGCAGCATGCTCAGATCCTGTACATTGCTACGGGCGCCAATGCGGATGAAGTTTACGTCGCCGCGGGCCACGCAGTTATACCAGATGCTGCTCTGGGACCCCATCTCGACGTCGCCGATTATTACGGCGGTTTCCGCCACGAAGGCGGTCGGGGCTATCTTGGGCTGGATGCCCTGAAATGAGCGAATCACGGTGGTAGTCCTCCTGAAACTGGTTAGTGTAGGAAGGAGTATACGCACTTTGTCCCTGTTTGGCAATGCGGCTTTAGACGCTGGTTTCAGGCCATTTATGCAGATTTATTTGCTTGTTGCTGCATTGCATATTTGTTATGTTGCACAATCTGATAATTCTCAGGGAGTCGGAATAAACTGATATTTGTTTTTTCCGGCTCCCTCATGGCAAAAGGGGATGAAGCAAGATGAAATTCACCAAAATGCAGGGCGCCGGTAACGACTACGTTTATGTGAACTGTTTCGATGAAACGGTTGAAAACCCGCAACAGATGGCCATACAGGTAGCAAATCGCAACTTCGGTATCGGTTCGGACGGACTGATTCTGATCATGCCATCGGACAAGGCCGACGTGCGTATGCGCATGTTCAACTCTGACGGTTCCGAATCCGAGATGTGCGGCAACGGTATTCGCTGTGTCGCCAAGTACGCGTATGATCACGGCATAGTTACCAGGAAGGAGCTCACCGCTGAAACAGGCGCTGGTATTCTGACCCTGCAACTTTTTTCAGGAGTTGATGGCAAAATAGAAAAAGTGCGAGTCAACATGGGGCCCCCGCGTCTTACAAGGGACGAGATTCCCATGACCGGAGATGCCGGAGCTAAGGTGATTGCCGAGCCGCTTATTATCCTGGATCGCACTTTTCAGATCACCTGCGCCTCCATGGGTAACCCCCATTGCGTGATCTTCGTAGAAGACGTCGAGGCTTTCCCGGTGTCAACCTACGGCCCATTAATCGAGAATCATGAGTTGTTTCCCCGCCGGACAAACGTGGAGTTTGTTCAGATCATCTCCCGTACTGAGGTGCGTCAGCGCACCTGGGAACGTGGCGCCGGCGAGACTTTGGCCTGCGGCACCGGATCAAGCGCCGTGACCGCAGCCTGCGTACTGAATGGCCTGACGGAAAAGAATATCCTCAATCACCTATCGGGTGGCGACCTGGAGATGGAATGGGCCGAGGATGGCAACATCTACATGACCGGTCCGGCAGTGGAAGTCTTTTCCGGGGAGATCAACCTGTAGGGTTGTATGCCACGCATCCTGAACATCATAAATTTCCTGTTGGGGATCGTTATCATCGCTATGTTGGCGGCCATAACCGCTGATGGTCTATCGCTGCGCTTAGGCAAAACCTTGATGCCGAAAGGTGGCAAAGATGCGTCGCTTCCCGCTTCTGACGTTCCAAGAACCGAGGATTTGGCATTTTATGCCCCCATCCTTGCCAACGGCCTTTTCGGTAAGAGCACACAGGGGCAGCTTACCGCAATCACGAATACGTCAGACTCTGTCAAGGCAGCGCCGGTTACCGCATCTGCCGATCTGTTGCTGTTAGGTACGGCGGTGGGATCTTTCCGTGAAACCTTTGCCTTGGTGCGTAACAACTCCAAACAGGAGGAACGGGTCTTCCGGCTGGGCGACATGGTCTTTGATGCCGGACGTCTTGTAGAGGTGAAAAAAGAACAGGCCTTCATCGTCGTTGGTGGAAAAAAGGTCGAGTTGCTGACCCCCTTGACGCCTCCTTCTGCTGCGTCGCCAGCACAGCCCGCTGTACATGGAGGCGCGCCTGTTTCCAACACCGGATCCGGCAATTTTGTAATTGACCAGCGTGCCTTGAACTCGGCCCTGGACAATCCTTCACAGGCCATGACCGATGCCCGCCTGCTGCCCAGCCAGAAGGATGGCAAAGTCGAGGGGTTCCGGGCCTCCGAGGTGAAACCCAACGGGCTCTTTGCCATGATCGGAATCAAAAACAACGACGTACTGCTGCGGCTGAACGATTTCCCGATAGACTCACCCGACAAGGCGCTACAGTCTTTTATCACCCTCAAGGGTCAGAACCGGCTCAAACTGGACATGATCAGGGATGGGCAGCCGGTGACATTCAATTATGATATAAGGTAACTTCCCCTCCCCTCCCCTCTCCCTGTCGGGGAGGGTTAGGGAGGGGGCAAACTGGAGGAGCGCTTGACACGATATCTGGCACATACTTTTTGCATCCTGCTGCTGGCTGGAACCATCTTTGCCTCTTCGGTGACGGCTGCCGACAAGGGGGTAGTGCTCAACTTCAATGAGGTGGATATCTCCACCATGGTGAAATTTATCAGTGACCTGACCGGCAAGAATTTTATTCTGGACGACCGGGTCAAGGGAAAGATATCGATTTTTTCCCCCTCCAGGATCTCCACGGAAGAGGCCTACAACGTTTTTGTCTCGGTGCTGGAGTTGAAGGGTTTTACGGTGGTGCAGAGTGGCAAGGTGGCCAAGATTGTTCCTTCGGCGAGCGCCAGGCAGTCCGGCTTCAGACTGCTGCCATCGGGTGAGCAGGCGCCGCTCAACGAGAACTACATTGCCCAGGTAACCAGGCTGGAAAACATCTCGGCCCAGGAGGCGCTGGCTTTTCTACAGCCAATGGTTTCCAGGGACGGCCATATCTCGGCCTTTGGTCCCGGCAACCTGATCCTGATGGTGGATTCCTCCCTCAATATCCGTAAATTGCATGATATTCTGGAAACCATCGATACAGAACGTACCCGCGAAGGGTTTGAAATCATCTATCTGAAAAATGCATCCGCCGAGGCCGCTGCCGCAACTATTCGTCAGTGGCTGGCTGGCTCCGACACCAAATCGGCTGGACAGCCGACTACTGTTGGCGGGAGCGTAGCAGGAAGCGTTCTGGCTGACCAACGCCTGAATGCCCTGCTGGTTTTCGGCAATGAAAGCGTCAAGACTGCGGTCCGCGAGTTGGTAGTCAAGCTGGATGTTGCCCCGCCAGAGACCAGCAGCAAGGTCAATGTCTACTACCTGGAAAATACCGACGCCACCGAGATGGCCAAGGTGCTGGAGGGCGTGGTTAAGGGGCTGTCCGCCACGACTCCTGCTTCCGGAGCGTCGGGCGCTGCCGCGCCGCAGACATCCCCTTTTGAAAGCGGCAAGGTCACCATCACGCCGGATAAGGCCTCCAATTCTCTTGTGATCATGGCATCCCCTAACGATTATAACAATCTTATCCAGGTGATCAAAAAGCTGGACCGCCGCAGCAAGCAGGTCTTCGTACAGGTGGTGATCGCAGAGGTTTCCCTGGATAAGACACGGGCTCTTGGAGTTCAAGTCGGCGCGGTTGCAGCTGGGACACTCGGCAGGTATTTGCAGGGCGGCGGTTTATATGACCCCTTTGGCGCCTTCAGCCAGATTCTCGGTTCATCCGCGAGCGGGACAGTCAGCACTGGAATATCGAGTCTGATCAGCGATAAACTTTCAAATTCGTCAAAACCGGTCACCGGAGTGGCATTGCTCCAGGCGCTGGACAAGAACGGCCTGTTGAACGTGCTCTCCACTCCCAATATCCTTACCTCGGACAACAAGGAAGCCGAGATATTTGTTGGTGATAATGTACCGTTCAGCGGAACATCAACGATTTCTTCCGGGGTATCCACAACGTCTGTTGATCGCAAAGACATCGGTATCAACTTGAAGATCAGGCCGCAAATCAGCGAGGGTGACTATATCCGTCTCGATATCAATCAGGAAATCTCGGATGTCAAGGATACGATAACTGTCGGTTCAGGTTTGACTGATCGCACAACCACCAAGCGTTCAGCCAAGACCAGTATCGTGGTCAAGGACAACGAGACGGTTGTGATCGGCGGCTTGATCCAGGACAAAGAAAATGAAACCATATCCAAGGTGCCATTCCTGGGGGATATCCCTGGTCTGGGGTGGTTGTTCAAAACCAGGACCAAGACCCGAAACAAGACCAATCTGATGATCCTGCTCATCCCACGAATCGTCAAGGATGCTGCTGATCTTGCAACAGTTTCCGATGATCAGCGGATAAAATTCGGCGAATCAGCCAATAAGATTGCACCGGTTGATGTACAGAAGGAGATTTTGGCAAAATGAGTATCGTCCTACCCTCGGAAGAGCTGGAAGCTACCGCGCAGCGGTTGGGAATTGCCAGTCAGGCTGAGATCAGTGGCGATGATGTCGACCCGGGCCTGCTCGCCAGTATACCGCTGACATTTGCCCGTGCCCATACGATTCTTCCATTAAGTGAATTGAATGGCGCCATCAGGATTGCTATTGCAAATCCTGCCGGTTTGTTGGCGCTGGACGAACTGCAACTTCTGTTTGGGCGACCGGTGGAGGCCGTATTGATTCCGGCATCCATTCTGGCCGACGCCATCAATCATGTCTATGCCAATGTTTCCGGCACGGCCCGCGAGGTTTTGCAGGAGTTGGAGGGTGAAGACCTTTCCACGGTGGCCACCGAGTTCTCCAATCCCAAGGATCTGCTGGATCTGGCTGACGAAGCGCCGGTCATTCGACTGCTGAACTCAATCCTTTCCGAAGCGGTTAAAGAGCGGGTAAGCGACATCCACATCGAACCATATGAGCGCGATTTGCTGGTGCGTTTCCGCATTGATGGTATTCTCTACGAAAAGCTTTCTCCTCCCAAAATCATCCAGGACGCGCTCATTTCCCGCGTAAAAATCATGGCAGGACTCAACATAGCCGAAAAACGCTTGCCTCAGGATGGCCGTATCCGGATCATCGTGGCAGGCCGCGACGTAGACATCCGGGTCTCCATTATTCCCACCTTTTACGGCGAGCGGGCTGTGCTACGCCTTCTGGACAAGAAAAAGGGTATTCTTTCCTT
>JBAYZR010000125.1:0-9306 GCA_041672425.1 Pedobacter sp.
CAAGTTACAGCTGAGACGCCGACGCTGGAACCCACGCCAAAAATTCTGAGGTCATTGCCTTCACCACCCAAACCGAAACCTGCCACGGAAAAGAAGAAACAAAAGACTGGAACCCCAGTAGAGTTGGGCAATCGCGAATTCCCATCTCTGGTTGAACTCTATCAAGTGGAGGGGGATGTCGGTCGCAAGAGTTTCGATCGGGAAACGGCAGAATACGCCACATCCAAAATCCTCTACGCTCAGGCTTTCTCTCTCGATACCCCGTTGGTGCTCAAAGAAGTATCTCTCGCCATGAGAAAGTTCGGCGGAGATGGCACCATCTATATTGATCTGGTCCGGGACGATGGAGGCAAACCAAGTCTCGAAGGTATTCGCTCTTTACCAATCCCCCTTGAAAAGATCAGCAAGAAATCCGGCTACTACTGGTTGGATTTCACCCTGCCGGAAAAAACGAAGCTGGCAACCGGCAAACACTGGCTCGTTCTCCGCCATTCCGGAGAGGCAATCATGAACTGGTTCTATACGCCAGGGAGAAGAACCGGAGGGCCGGACGATACCCGCTCAACAGCCCGTGGTTGGCAATGGGAGGATGTGCTTGCCGGCGAGTTCGTCTATCGGGTGCAAGGCGTTGTTGCGGATTGAAATGCGGGTACTTATTGAGTTAGCACGGAGTCGTACACTTTCGGACCAAAGCTGTGATTATTATCCTCCAGTTACAGCCGACTTCAGGATTGCGATTGGTTTAAAACATAGTATTCTCCGGGCCTCGATAATAAGAGCTTCTCCCGTTGAGGATTTCTGCCTCCACGTTCACGCTTCAGAGTATAACATAAAAACACATTTAAAGACCGTTTGAAGTATATCCACTGTTCAGGGAAATCAGCTGGGGGTCAGATCTCAACTTCGGAAATCAGCTGGGGGTCAGATCTCAACTTCTGACACACCTTAAAAGGGAAATCAGCTGGGGGTCAGATCTCAACTTCTGACACACCTTAAAAGGGCCTCCACTCGACCGATCATCTTCTTCAATTGTTGATCATTTTCTGCCTTTAATACCAACCGCCGCCTTCCCGACACCACCCTTGATGCTGTAAGAAGAGAGTATTTTCATTATTGTTCGGACCTTTTGACTGTCATTGCTGGGACAGAAGACAGTCGTTTGAAGGTGTGTTTGAAGGTTGAGGCCGTAGGTCCGCTACAGAACACATCCAAAGCCTGCCCAATAAGACCTCGCGTCTGCTTTTGCCGTTGGTAGAGGACGGAGATGAGTCCCCCCAATCCAAGGGCGACCTCAGACCCGGATTTTTTCAGTTCCCAATAATCCATCAGGGATTTCTGTTGCACCGAAGCATCGTTGAATTCACCAAGTCGCCCCTGAAGCTGGCGCAGCAATTTTTGCATGGCAGCCCCTTCTTCCAAGGGAGTAAGTTCGCTGAAAAATTCCAGTAGGTAGCGGAGTTTTTTACATTCGATGCGGAGCTGATGAATAATGTTATCGGGCGTCTCATGCCCGATCCCCACGGCGATCTTCCGGATCTTTCTGTAGCGTTTGTAGATGCAGCGGAATACCAGCGGTCCCACCGGGAGGTCACTAGCCGACGAAGGCTCATGAGGGGTTCCATCGGAAAAATACTCACCTATTTCCCGAAGAAGCCTGCGATGCACAGGCGCACGCAATTTAGAAACTACCCGGCGCTCCTCTTTTTCCCTCTCCTCAGAAAAATCCTCAAACATCTCATCCAGTGCCGGACGTAGACCAGGAGGCAGCAATTCCAGGTATTCGTCACGTGCCAAAAGGTATACATCCAGGTCGCGCATACGGTTGGTCTGCCTTGCGAGATCTCCAAGTATCCTGCGCATTCGCTGGGTTCCCTCCGCCGGATAAACTCCCTTCACCAGACTCAGTACCGAGCGGATTTTCCGCAGACAAATCCGGTAATCGTGGAGAAATTCCGTGTCAATATCATCCAGAATCCCCGGCACATTGCGATTGGCAATATCCAGAATTGAGCGCACGATCCGCGCGATGGCATCGCGAGCCGATGTTTCTTTTTCCAGGCCAAATGCCGGATGCAGGGTGTATTCCACTGGTTCACGGTTCGCGTGCCTCAGTAAAACCTCCAAAGGGCTATCTCCAAATGTTCTCGCTCCATGCAGGGTCAGGCAGTCTACAACACGTGCAGCCTCCTTCTCGTAGCCGTGCAAGGGCATCACCAGGCAGGAACGGAGCAACTCTTCTTTTCCCTGCTTCCCTGTAGAAACCGTTGCGTACTCCAATCGGCATACGATCTTCCCCATCTCGTTGCGCAAGTCGCATTGACGAAGGCGAAATGTCCCCTCAGCCACCGGCATGAGCCCTCTCAGCCCAAGCATTCCCTCCAGTTTTCTCTGCATTGGCTCTGTCTCGAAGTCTTTCCAAAACCGCCGATTGCTTCCTGCCTTTTCCTCACACAACACTTTCCCTAACCAGTCATCCTTACGGGTAAACAGTTGGTAGTCTTCACCGCAACTGTAAAGGACATGCCCACCAAACCAGAGACCCCACTCGAATGTATCCCAAAATGTCAAGATCCTTGACTCCTGCTGGTGGATCTTAACCCTCCACTCATCCTGAAGGCACTCCGGCCCGAGGTACCTTGGGAGTACCAAACGTACAAACTCCTTTTTCTGTATCCTGACTTCCAAAGTCAACCTCATGATAAATAACCACTTGCTCCAATTCTGCTCCGGAGCGAGCTGTTTAAAAAATCAGATCACGCGGCCAAGTTCCTGCTTTTAGAGTTTAATGGCTGCTTTTTTCAGTTTATCCTCTACCGCTATTACAATGTATTCATTCATGCTGATACCAGCCTCGGCAGCCTCTTTCTTGATACTTTTACGCACAGACTTTTTTATACTGACGAGAAACTTGGTGGTTTTGTCGTCCTTAGGAGCTTTCTGATCCTTTGGCTCGGCCTTCTCCTTGGCACTTTTCTCAGATTTTGCTTTCTTTGCTTTGGTTGTAGCAGCAGGCGTCTCATCAACTGTCTTGGTTTTTTTCTTTTTTATCGGTAGTACGCTCTTGTCGGTTACCTGCTCATCAATAAGTTCCTTTTTGGCGGGCTTGGCTTTTTCTTTTTTCATCGTTTTTTCCTCCTGGGTAGTATTAATTAATCCATTCAATTATATAATAACAATTATCATCATCATCATCATCATTATCATTATAATAATTATTATATAAATAATACATATTATAATGATAATAGTCAATATATAAATAATACCTATAATATTGGTATAGGCTCTTGCCAGCGTGATATCTCGGTTTTGCTCCGCAGGCTACACAGCTGCTGGTGACACGTAAATGCAACACAATCTTAACAAGACCTTGGCTTGAATTAATTTGTAATACCTTATAATGTGGCGCCAGAATATTCTTAATTATCTCCTGGTACTTTGCTGACCTGTGACTTAGGAAAACCAGGATGCGTAGCGTAATTTTGCAATATGACAACGCACTTAAACTTTCAGTTCATAGTGCCCGATCTCAGGATTCAACAGAAGGCTAAAGCGAGGAAATGATGAAAGTTAGAACAGGATTGTCCGCGACCATATTCGCTTTAACATGTTTCATGACAATTGCCATATCAAGTAACACGTACTGTTACGCGGATGCATCCTACTCCGGGACAGCGGTAACATTATCCGGTGTCGCGGATACCGGTACGGTTTTCAATGCCTATAACAACGTGATCAATCAAAATGCGACCGAGACTGATATGTTTACCGGCACGATGAGTTATAGGGTTCCCATTATCGTGCCGCCGGGCCGTGGAGGTATGCAACCTGATTTGGCATTGTCCTATCGGAGCAATAATGGCAACGGTTGGCTGGGAATGGGTTGGACCCTTGGGGTGGATTCAATTGAAAGGAACACGCGGTTTGGCGTGAACTATGGCGCCGATGATTATGTGATGCGAAAGTCTGATGCTGTTTCCGAGATAATCAGCATAGGCAATTCAGATTATCGCGCCAAAACTGAAGGAAACTTTAATCGAATAATGCGAACCTGGCGCAGATTATCTACAACGGCAATACCATAAATTGCTATCTGGACGGGACGAGGAGAGATATTAACGAAATATACACTGCCAATTTTCCTGTAAAAACATCGTATAGACTGAAGACCATTGACATTATCGCCAATGGCAATCGATTGAGAACCTATAAATTGAACTATAAAGATTACAGGGGTAGCGACAGCGCGCGTCAAGATGCTACCGGTCGATCACTGCTGTTGAATGTTATTCAATATGACAAGAATGCCAGTGTAGATACAAACACCGGAGAGATTCTCAACGAGTCAAACATAAGTAAAATCACACAATTCAGCGCACAAGATTATAGCGATGCCGACGCCAATGTTTTTAACAAGGTGACCAATCTTGGCGATCTGAATAGTAAGGGATGGCTTGATTATGATTTCCAGGGGTATTCCGGGCTTCGTCGCGTTACAGCTATGCATATTACGGGAGATTTCAATGGTGACGGGAAGACGGATATCCTGAAGCTGGAGCTCTCTGTGCTTGGCGTTGGGGGTTTAAATCAGCTATTTATTTCAAACGGTGATGGCACTTTTACCGTTAAAACGCCTTCCACCGATGAATCAATAAATTTATCCGTTGATTGGGTGGGCAAAGGTGCTTTTGTTCTTGCGGGCGACTTCAATGCCGACGGGAAGACCGATCTGCTGTTATGGCGCCCTGACGGAGCGAACAGGATACTGCTTTCCAATGGGGACGGGAGCTTCGTTTCAAAACAGAACCTGCCTCAAACGGTAAGCTGGACAGCGGGGTCGACGACAATCCTGGTCGGTGATTTCGATGGTGACGGAAAAAGCGATGTCATCAAGTGGGATACAGGCGGCGCCATTCAGTCATTTTTGTCACGCAACAACTACTCGCAAACTGCTGCCGGAGTCTCCGTTCCATGGAGTACTGGCAACACCAACTTCATCGTGGGAGACTTCACCGGCAGCGGCAGGCCGGGTATTCTGAAGGTGGAAAATGGAGGTAGTAATACTCTACTTTTAGCTGACAGCAACGGTAGTTTCTCGCAGGTTACTGCCCCTGCCGGAATTGGAAATACCGGTAACTGGACACAGAACCGGGCAAAGGTACTGATTGGCGATTTCAACGGTGACGGTAAAACCGATATCCTCAAAATAGACAGGCGCGGCGATAATGTTTTCTACAGCTCCAGCACTCTATATTTGTCAATAGGCAACGGCACGTTTGCATCGCTTTCTCCAAACTGTGGTAACAACACTGGCTTTTATGAGTCTTGGCAAAATGGGAATAGCAACATACCAGGTATGCAAGGTGGCCCGATTGGCACGACAAATATCGCCGGAGATTTCAACGGTGACGGTAAAACGGATGTTCTTGAATTGTATTATGGGCAAAACGCTCCGGATAAAATATTTCTGTCGAATGGCGACGGAACATTCACCACCAAACAACTAACCGGCATCAACTTTGACGCGTACAATTCCGCGTGTCTGCCGGGAGATTTTTTTGGAACCGGTAAAACCGGTTTCCTGGTATGGGCGTCGAACGGATCTGGCAACAGCCTTTACCAATGGGGCAAAGACCAGCCAACCTACCAACCAACCGATACGCTCATGTCGTTTCAAAACGCCATTGGCGGCAGCACAGCGATCTCCTACACTCTATCCACAAAATATTTAAACACCCAACTAATATTCCCGGTAAAAACGGTCAGTTCGGTGACCACAAACGATGGCAACGGTAATGTATCGCCAACAACATATTCCTACAGCGGCGGATATTACCATATCGGCGACCGGGATTTCAGGGGATTCAACTACGTAAAGGCTATCGGTCCGGCGGGGTCGGCTGGCGAACAAAGAAACACGGAAACATATTTTCATCAAGGCAATGACTTGGCATCAGATGCGAACACGCCCGGTGACACACCTGGCTACATGAAGGGCAAGCCGTATCGAACAAAAATATCCGCCCAAAACCAGGCGTCTCTATCGGAATCGACAATGCAGTATGCTGCCGATGCTGATGGTCAGGCTCCCTATTATAATCCACTCTATGAAGTAGATACTGTAGCCGATGGAATGATTACGTGGACTAGATATGTTTATGATAACTTATACGGAAACTTACTGAGACTGGTTGAATATGGTGATATTTTTGACTCAATGGACAATAGAACAACAATTGTCAATTATAGTCCGAATGCCGTAAACTGGATCGTTGGTTTGCCAAGCACCGTTTCGATATACAATGGAGCATACTTAACCAATGATGAAACCAGCATAATAAATAGTAAAGTTAAATCAACCGCATATTATTACGACGGCACAGCCAATTGTGATGCCCCTTCCACAAGCCAGAACCCCGATAAAGGCAACCTGACGAGACAGGTATATTGGAGCAACAACGGGACCAGCCCCGAGTTGCGCATGGCGTATGACAACTATGGCAATCTCAGTTGCAGACGGGATGCCACCGGCAATACAACTAACCTTTCCTATGACGGTTCGAACACCTTTCCCAAAATAGTGAGAAATCCCCTTGGACAGCAGACAACTACTCAATATTACGGAGTGGACGGTATCCCTGCCGACAAGGGGCTCTATGGACAGACAAAGAGCGTTACCGACCCCAACGGTGCGATAGTGACGACACAATATGACTCTTTCGGCCGCAAAACACTGGAGACCCTGCCGGATGGCTTCCAGAACGGTTGGTCGTTCAACGACACGGGAACTGTTGGGACTCAATACGTTTACACCGGCAACTCCGCCGGTATTTGGAAATACTCCTATTTCGACGGGCTCGGCAGAGCATTTAAAGAGACAAAGAAAGGACCTGACAGTAAGACCATCAGAACTGATACGGTCTATGACAAGCGTGGTGCGGTCAGTCAAAAGTCCTTACCCTATTTTGACGGAGTTGAGTCGGTACGCTGGACCAGACTCGGCTATGATGCGCGCGGCAGGGTGAAACAGGTGACCAATCCGGATGGGACGAAGACCAATTCCTGCTACGGCATCATAGACCACTGGGGGCGGGTTGGCATTGATGAGAACAGCCATCGCAAAAGGAATAGCCATGACGCCTTCGGGCGCTTGATCAAGGCTGAAGAGTACCTGGGAACGTATTCGAGCTGCACGACCGACGTGGGCACACCATATGCGACCACCTCCTATCAGTACGATGGCCTTGGTAACCTCACCTTAGTTACCGACACCAACGGCATTACGACCGAGATGCGCTACGATTCTCTGGGGCGAAAGTATTACATGAAAGATCCGGATATGGGTGTGTGGGGTTATGTCTATGACGGAAACGGGAATCTCACCTTGCAGACCGACGCAAAGGGGCAGCAGATAAAGTTCGCCTACGATGCGCTCGACCGGCTTAAGACGAAAGACTACGGTGCGGATAATGTTATCGACGTGACCTACAATTACGACGAGACATCAATGACAAACCCCATCGGCAGACTCACCACCATGAGCGACGGCTCAGGCGCAGCCACATACTCCTACGACAATGTCGGGAGAATCGCCAGGACGGTCAAAACCGTGGGCGGGATAAGCTATCCGATTAATTACGCCTACAGCTTGGGGAGACTGGGCAGCATAACCTATCCCGACAATGAAACGGTCGCTTACGGTTATGACGGCGCCGGAAATCTCTCCAGCGCCGGGGCGTATGCGACCTTTTCCGGTTTCAATGCGCTCGGCCAGCCAGGGAATGTGACCTACGGCAACGGCGTCGGCACGGCGTATCAATATAAACCGTCGAACAACAGGCTCTCTTCCATAATCACCACCAGCCCAGTGCAGGGGCAATTGATCAATCTTTCCTACGGGTATGACAACAGGGGGAACATCACAAGTATTGA
Source organism: Pedobacter sp. (assembly GCA_041672425.1). Lineage (GTDB taxonomy): Bacteria > Desulfobacterota > Desulfuromonadia > Geobacterales > Pseudopelobacteraceae > JACPFJ01. Next base: position 7,933 of record JBAYZR010000125.1, read on the forward strand.
CGGTTTAAACGACAGCGACATTCCCAACTACCCAAGCAGCAACGGTTATAACCTCTATCCGGGCAAGGCTCATGCGATCGGCTCAACGACCAGCGGCAGGAGCTTCCAGTACGACGACAACGGCAACATGACGAGCGACGGCCAGCGCACCTTCACCTATACGCTGGAGAACATGCCAAAAACCATTACTGCCAGTTCAGGAAATGCCAGCTTCGTTTATGACGGCAACGCCAGCAGGGTGAAGAAGATATCGCCTTATGGAACCACCCTCTACATCGACAAGCTCTACGAGTGCACCAATGGCGTCTGCGGCAAGTACATCTTCGCCGGTAACAGCAGGGTTGCCCTGAAGACAGCGGCAAAGACCCTGTATTATCACGGCGACCATCTGGGGAGTACGGTGGCGGTCACCAATGCAACCGGCGCGCTGAAGCAAAACATCGCTTATTACCCCTACGGCGAAACCAGGTCGCAAAGCGGCACCGAGGCGGTGAGCCACAGGTACACCGGCCAGGAGTACGACGACGAGACGGGGCTGTACAATTACAATGCGCGGTTGTATTCACCTGAGTTCGAGAGGTTTGTTTCACCGGACTCGGTTGTGCCGGATTACACCAATCCGCAGAGTTTGAATCGGTATGCGTATGCGCTGAACAATCCGCTACGCTATACTGACCCTACGGGACATGACCCTCTAATCACATTCGACACAGACGGTAATTTTAACATCGGCGCAAGCGGAAGTCCGTTCATCCCAACACTGAATTTGTCTTATGGAGGAAATGATAACAACTCCGGCTATAATTTACCGAACTACAATGCCAACCTTGCTGGAATTGAAGGAGTTGATCCGGCTAATTGGAATACGGAACCGTTGCTTGGTAGTCCTTTTGACTACATTGGATTTGGACTGCCAAAACTGGGACTGGGTTTGATAGGTAGCTTAGGTGAAGGAATTTTGGGTATTCTTGGAAGGGATGCCGCTGAGGGAGCTGCAATAAAAGGTGGAAACAAAGCTTTGACCTCTCTTTGGAGAGCAGTGAATCCTGAGGAATTAATCGATATTCAGTCAGGCATTTTTCGAAACCTTGGTTCCGCAGAGGGCAAGTATTTCTCAACGACAGCCGAAGGAGCGGCATCCTATGCCAAACAAGCAGTCTTCGGTTTCGGTGATCAGCCATATACTCTCATCAAAACTGAGATTCAAGGCAGTCTCTTTCGTCAATTGACAGTTCAATCCGTGGATCGCGGGATTCCTGCTGTTGTCGTCCCTAATAGTCTACTACCCGGACTAACTCCGCGAATATTGAATTATTTCCCACTACCAATAAAATGAGGCTAATTATGGAACCCAATATTATCATAGAAGTCCGA
>JBAYZR010000126.1:0-9238 GCA_041672425.1 Pedobacter sp.
TTCCGAAGTTGACCTGCCAACAGCCGGAATCCTTCAGCAAAGCCAGAAGTTCGGCATCCACATGTTCCGGTCGGGCAATGCAGTTGTAGCTGACCCTGATTCCCTTTTTCGCCTTCAGTTCGCAGAGCTCGGCCACCCGTTTGCGGTCGAATGTGAACAGGTCATCGTAAAAGAATACATGGCGAATTCCGTAGTCCCTATTCAGCATGGCCACATGCTCAAGGATATATTCGGGCGAGTTAAAGCGGAAGCCGCGCGAAAAGACCGAACGGTCGCAGTAGGAGCAGGCATAAGGGCAACCACGGCTGGAGATAATACTGGTGTTGGGCGCCTTGGGGTAGCTGAAGAGTGGCAGCTTGTAGCGCCTGGGGAAATTTGGCAGCAGATGGTAGGCAGGGAAAGGGAGGCTGTCCAGCTCCTTGATCAGCTCCCTTTGTCCGGAACATACTCCTTTGCCGTCAGTACCACGATAGGCGACGCCGGGAATGGTTTCCACGTTGTTGAAGCCGGCCCTGGCCAGTTCCAGCATGGTGTTTTCCCCTTCACCTATTACCAGGTAATCCAGAGCCGGATAGGAATCCAGCAATGTGGCCCCGATGGTGCATGAGTGGGCGCCTCCAAGAACTGTGGCTATATTCGACGCCTTCTCCTTCAGCAGGGTGGCGATGCGGTTCGTTTCGGGAAATGACGAGGTAGTACAGGAAAAACCGACTGCACTACAGCCGGAAGCGATGATCCTGGCGACCATCACCTCGTGAGATTCGCGGCTGGCATAACCGTCGATGATCTCCACTTCAACCCCATGTTTTTCCAGCCAGGCAGCGATGCTCAAGATTCCCAAGGGTGGCATCAGGTTGAAGATAGTTGTGATATCATTTACACCCTTGATGAAGTTGCTTCCATAGGGGTGAAGGAATAGTACTTTCATACAATCTCCAAAGCAGGGTTGATAGTAAGGCACTCGGCAAAGAATAAACATGCCATCTTACATTTCATCTTTGCCGAGCGCCTAAACTCTTTTATTATCAGTATATGTATAAGTTCATATAACATGATTCGGGTAGAAAAACACCACCGTTCTTCTGGTGGTAACTGTTCAAAAAAAGTGTATATTTTCCAGTGGTTGTTGACGAGATTATCTTAACAATGTATGATAATTAATTTTGAATTTAAAGTGGGGTGGATGTGTTCAGCAATGCCCTTACCATTGATGTCGAAGATTGGTATCATGTTTGCGGCTTTGAGCGAAAACAATTGATTCCCCGAAGCAGTTGGCGGGTATGTTTTGCATCAGAACGCATTCTGAAGTTGCTGGATGAATACAAGGTAAAGGCCACCTTTTTTATTCTTGGCTCTGTGGCAGCAGCCGAACCCGAGCTGGTAAAGCTTATTGTCGCCGGAGGCCATGAGGTCGCCTCCCACGGTTGGTCGCATGGATTGATCCATCATCTGACTCCGGATCAGTTTCGCGATGAATTGGCGCAAACAGAGGATATTATTCAGGCACAGTCAGGTTGCCTGCCGATTGGTTTCCGTGCGCCACAATGGTCGGTTTCCGAGCGAACGCCTTGGGTTCACGATATTCTTGTTGAGCGGGGTTATCAATATGATTCCAGTTTGAATCCGCTCCCCTTCATCGGTAACCGCAAGGGGTTGCGGGTTCCTTCCAGGATTATTACCGCTAGCGGGGAATTGTGCGAGTTTCCTCCACTGGTGACGCCGACATGGTTTGGAAACCTGCCGACGGGTGGTGGCTGGGGCTTCAGGTTTTTTCCCGCAGCACTGGTTGAACATACGGTCAGACGGTTGAATGCAGCCGGTAATCCGGCTGTGTTGTATCTCCATCCGCGAGATCTGGACCCTGATGGCCCACGACTTTCTCTTCCTCCACTTAAACGTTTTGCCGCATACGGAACCAGAACCGATGCAATGCCAAGGGTGCGGAGGTTGCTTGAGCGTTTTAGTTTTACCTCACTGAAAGAACTTGTTGCCAATGACCTACTGTATTCTGATACCATCTTATAATGCTGAAAAAACCATTGGCGCAGTTCTCCTGGAATGCCTTGAGGCAGATGTTCCGGTTCTGGTCGTGGATGACGGGTCAACAGACGAAACAGCAAGGATTGCCGCAACACTGCCGGTTATTATCTTGCGTCACGAGCATAATCAGGGTAAGGGAAGTTCGCTGCGGACCGGGTTTGCCTGGGCGCTTGAGCAAGGTGTGGACATGGTTGTGACACTTGATGCCGATGGCCAGCACGATGTCTCCGCGGTCAAGAAACTGGTCGAGTTTGCGCACGGTGGGAGGATCGATCTGTTGATTGCCTCCCGTCATGATCAGTTTAAAGAGATGGCTGGTCTTCGCGCCTCCTGGAACCGCTTTGGTGTCTGGTGCATGAGAAAACGAACCGGATTCGAGATCACTGACAGTCAATCAGGTTTTCGTTGCTATTCGACCAATCTCCTCAAGTCTGTTAACCTGGTTGCCAACGGCTATGACCTTGAGATGGAACTGCTTATGAAAGCTTGGCGCAATGGTTTTCGCATTGATTCCCTGCCGGTTGCGGCCAGGGTGGCTGACGGCCGTTCCACCAGCCATTTCCGGCCTGTGCGCGATACATGGAATATCTGCAAGGTTTTTTTGCGCTATATGTAACAAGGAGTATTAGATGATTCAATCGCTGAAAAACTATACCAGGGAAAAGGTTCTGACCTACCTTTTATCTATGGCGACCAGTTCGTCCGATGAGACGCTGATCAAGATGACTCATTTGATGGAGATGATCCCCAAGAAGGACTACTATAAGGAACGTATCCGCTGGATCAGGGGACTGATACGTGACAAGCATCCCAGCATCGAATTTCCACGCCGCATCCTACGCGACCTGCATCCCAACCAGCGGGATAAATGGATCAGCAATCTGGCCGTCAATCATCTGTTGAACGGAACCAACAAACGCAAGGAATGGGCCGATCAGAACGGTTTCTATCCGCCCTCGACCGTTGTCATCAGTCCTACCATGAAATGCGATCTGAACTGTTATGGCTGCTATGCCGGCGATTACGGCAAGTCCCAGGAACTGACCCTGGATGAACTGGATTCGATCCTGCTCCAGATGAAGGAAATGGGCATTTATTTTGCCGTTATTTCTGGTGGTGAGCCATTTTACATGCAGGGCATCTTTGACATATTCAAGAAGCACGGTGATATGGCCTTTCTGGTCTTCACCCACGGTGGTCTGATCGACGAACAGATTGTCGAGAAACTGACAGAGGTTGGCAATGTGATGCCCTCCTTCTCATTGGAAGGGTACGAGCAGGAAACTGACGAGCGGCGCGGCGCAGGGCATTTCAAGAAAGTCATGCGGGCCATGGATATGCTGCGCGAGGGGGGGCTCTCCTTCTGTGGCTCATTTACACATTCCAGCAAAAACAGCGATATCATTACCAATCCGGAGTATATCGACATGCTTCTTTCCAAGGGGGTCTTTGCCCTCTGGCTCTTCTCTTACGTCCCTGTCGGGAGAAAACCGGACACCGGACTGATGCCCACACCGGAACAGCGGGATCACCTGCGCCTGAGTGTGGCCGGGTTCAGGGAGAGCAAACCGATGCTCTTCATCGATTTTTGGAATGACGGCCCGATGGTTTCAGGTTGTCTCGCCGGGGGCAGAAAATATTTTCATATCAATGCCAACGGAGATATCGAACCATGTGTGTTTTGCCACGTGGCCGTGGATAATATCCGCCGGACAACCCTGCGCGATGCGCTGGCGTCACCGTTCTTCAGAAAAATCAGAAAAATGCAGGGTGAACACGACAATCTGCTGCGTCCCTGCATGTTGATAGACCACCCGGACGTAGGGAGGGAGATCTTTGCCAGTGAAGGCGCCTACGCAACCCATGAAGGCGCCGAAGAGATCTTTGTCGGTCTGGCGGAGAAGATGGACATATACTCCAGCGCCTACGGCGGGATTGCGGATCTTGCCTGGGATACGGAGTTTGCTGATCACCCGGTCAAACAGAAAAAAACGACCCGCCGAAAATGAATATATCTCTGCCAAAGTTGAAGGCGCCGGGGATCTGTTTTTAATTTATGGCAATTTATAACAACGTAAACCTGTTTTTTATCAAATTGATGACGAGAATGGTTCCCCGCACGGTTTTTCCGCCGCTCGCCTTTCTAACAGCATTACTTGTATACTGCCTGACTGGGAGGCAGCGACGAGCCGCACGTTCGAATCTACGCGTTGTCACCGGTCGCGTCTGGGTTGAGCCGTTAATCGTCTCTTCATATTACAAGTTCGCCCGTAACTGGTGCGACATCATGCTGATGACGCGTTTGTCCGGCGCCGGGCTGCAAGCCCTTGTGGGGAGGCGCAGCGACTCAAAACCGATGGATGACGCCCTGGTGGCCGGTACCGGCGCCATCCTGGTATCTCCCCATCTTGGAAACTGGGAACTGGGAGGATTGGGGCTTGCAGATCTGGGGTATCCGGTAAATGTCCTGACATTCCGGGAACCGGATGAGCGTTTCAACAAGGATCGGGAAAATTTGCGGAAAGAACGCGGCATCCGTTTCATTTATGTAGACCGGGATGATGCCTCGCCGCTTGCAATTATCGAGGCGGTAAATGTCTTGCGACGTAACGAGGTGCTGGCGATTCTCGGTGATAGAGATGGTTCTTCCCACACCATGCGACTTGATTTCTTTGGCCGTCCGACCAACATACCGGTGGGGGCCGCCTATCTCTCCCTGGCCAGCGGCGCTCCGGTTATTCCGGTTTTTGTCATTTTGGAAAAAGGAAAATATTCAACCATAATGGAAGAGCCGATCTTCTTCTGCGGCGGTCACGGGGAGCATGCCAGAGCCATACGCTCCGGTATGGAGAGGCTTCTGGCGGTTTTTGAGCAATATATACGTGCATACCCCGACCAATGGTACAATTACTATGAGTTTTGGGATAACAAGGAATAGTCAGAAAATTTCCGGCTTGAAAAATAAATTAACCACTAGAGAGGTTTGCATGTCCGAAGATCTAATTCCAAAAGTAAAACAGATGATTATCAACAGCCTGCGTATAGAGGGGATGGCGCCGGATGAGATCGACAGTGATGCGCCTCTTTTTGGTGACGGTCTGGGGCTGGATTCGATTGATGCATTGCAACTGGTTGTTGCCATGGAAAAGGAATTCGGGACAATCGTGCCGGATGCGGCCACCGGTTCCAAGGTATTTGCCTCTGTCCGCAGCATGGCGGCCTATATTTCAGAAAATAGCAAATGAACAGGTCCGCGCTCTCCTGCAATCAATCACAACAATTGGTAAGATGAGATGACGAAACGTCCGCGACTGCTGCTGGTGTATCCATCCACCCACAGGCTTGGCTGGGTGCGGCGTTTTCAGCTCCCCTCCCTTTCCCTGAAGCAGGTAGCGGCCGTGACACCACCGGAATGGGATATTGTCCTGGCCGATGAACTTCACGAGGATATCCCCTTTGCGGAGGATTTTGATGCTGTCGGGATAACAGCCATGACTCATCAGGCGGTCAGGGCCTATCAGGTTGCTGATCGTTTCCGGTTGCGAGGCATACCGGTGATCCTGGGCGGAATGCATGCTACGGTACTGCCGGACGAGGCGCTCCAGCATGCGGATTCGGTTGTAATCGGAGAGGCCGAGCCGGTTTGGGCCCGGCTTCTGAGCGACCTGAAAGCCGGAAAGCTTGCACCGCGTTACAGTTCCGTACCCAGCGGCGACAAACTTGTGATCCCCTGGTCGCGCAGGGATATTCTTGCCGGAAAAAAATACCTCACCACACAGACCCTGCAAGCCAGCCGCGGCTGCCCATATGATTGCCCATTCTGCACGGTGACCCCCTATTTTGGACGTTCTTTCCGTTACCGCGATCCGGAGGATATCCTTGCCGAGATGCGTACCTTCGACCGAAAGCTTACGGTTCTGCTGGATGACAACATCCTGGGGGATCCCGAGCGGGCCAGGCCGATCCTGAAGGGAATGGCCGACATGGGCCTGCGTTGGGGCGGTCAGGCTAATTTGCGCTTTGCAGAAGACCCGGAGCTGGTTCGCCTGCTGGCCCTTTCCGGCTGCATCGGCATTTTTGTCGGCCTGGAGTCGGTGACCGGCGCTCATGCCAACCATCCCAAAACCGGCAGCCGTCATTCCCAGGCCGACCTCATCAAACGCGTCAGGGATGCCGGCATCGTTCTGGAAGCATCCATGATTTTTGGTTTCGACGACCACGATGAGGGTGTTTTCGAAACAACGATCCGCTATCTTGAAGAATGTCGGCCAAGTATACCGACCTTTCACATACTTACCCCCTATCCTGGAACAGCCATGTTCCGGCAGTTCGATGATGAAGGCAGGTTGCTTCACAAGGACTGGCAGCGCTATGATCACAACCAGGTCGTGTTCCGCCCCAAGCTGATGAGCCCTGACCGGCTCTACCAGGGGTGGGTCATGGCGCGACGGGAAGTCTATTGCTGGCCGTCAATTTTTTCACGGGTCATGGCTGGTACGTCCAGCTATTTTACCAATTTTGCATACAATGTTCTGCGGCGTGGAGGGGTCTACGGCGAGGAAGTGAACCATCACCACCAGAATCCTGAACTACTGTAAAAGTGCGATGTTGAGCATTCCAAGAGAGGCTTATGAAAAACTCGTAGTTGCACGTAATCGACAGATAGGAGTTCTTTTGATCACCATCATAAATTTTTCACAGCGGGTAAATGGAGTAAATGACACGATATGTGATGAATTGCAGAAAGGTTTTTCTGCCAGAAGAGTTGAAGTTCGGTACATCAAACCACGCGACCTGATTATAAAATCATGCAATAATTGCCGCACATGTATGCAATCGCCCGGTGATGAACTTGGTAAATGCCATATTGACGATGATATGAATGAGCTGATCAGATCCATTATTACTTCCCGATCTATTATTGTTTCGGCGCCGATCAATTGTTACGATCTACCTTCAATTATGCGGGTGATTCTGGAAAGAATGAGCATATTCTGTTATTGGCCTGACAAACGCTATTCTCCGGTTATTCGGAAGAAGCAGAGCAAAATCAAGGGAGTATTGATTACCACAAGTGCAATGCCAGGGATCATGGTTCCGTTTGCGACGCAATCGAGAAAGACCTTTAAGCTTTTTGCCAAGCCGCTAAATATCACCAGGATCGACTATCATCATATCGGCTTCAAGGGAAGAAAGGCCGATATGATCTTCAAGGAAAATGATCGTAAGGTAGTCATGAAAATTGTCAACCAGTTAGCGCCGCGCATTCTGCCTGCGTAGCAAGAGAGAACCGACAGAACCATGAATATATTGCTGCTCCGCCCACATCCGGGTAACGACCGTTTTGGCCTCGGTCCCTTCTTCTGCGTTGAACCGCTGGGGCTTGAATACCTCGGTGCAGCGCTGATCTCAAAGGGGCATGAAGTGACCATTGCCGACCTGCGTTTCCGCCCTGGCCCAGGCGCCTGGGTCAGGCGTACGCGCCCCCGCATGATTGGCATCGGATGTCTGCACGCCCTGGAATTCGACCAGATTATCGAGACCGCCAGTGAGGCGCGTCGAGTCAGCCCGGATCTCTTTATCCTGGTCGGCGGCCACGCTGCAGCGGCGTATCCGGCTGCCCTTGAATGCGATGAGATTGATGCCATTGTTGTTGACGATGGCGAGGAGATCGTCCCTGCCGTTGCCGATGCTCTGGAGAAGGGGATGAGTCTGGCAGAGGTTCCCGGCCTGCGCCTGAAAACCCGGGACGGCTGGATCAGCACCCCGCCGCTGGCCCGGCGTACGAGCCTCGACCTGGTTCCATTACCTGCGCGCAACCTGGTCGAGCGCTATCGTTCCGGCTATCACTGCCTGCTCTTCAAGCCGGTCTGGCTGATTGAGACCGCCCGCGGTTGCCCGCATAACTGCTCGTTCTGCTCGGTCTGGCAGCTCTATGACCGCTCCTGCCGCGAACGCAACCTGGATGCGGTGGTGGAGGATTTTGCCACCTGCGGAGACGCAATCTTTGTGGCCGACGACCTTTTCTGGTACAACCCGGAGCGCAGTCTGGCGCTCGCTAAGGCATTGAAACAACGCGGCGTCTACAAACGATGGATACTGGTGCAGACCCGTACAGACCTGATCCGGAAAAGTGCTGAACTGATGGAGGCATGGCGACCGCTGGCCAAGGACTTTGACATTTTTCTTGGCCTGGAGGCGGCCAGCGATAAAGGGCTGGATGATCTGGATAAGGGCGCCGGTCTGGAAGACAGCATCGAGGCGGTGCGGATTGCCCGCTTGCTGAAGTACGGGATCAATGGCAATTTCCTGGTAGATGCGGACTGGGAAGAGGATGATTTCCGCGAGTTGTGGGATTTTGTGGATCAATACGGGCTACAGCGCGCTGGTTTCACCATTCGTACTCCCTTGCCCGGAACCGTGTATCATCGCCAGATGGCCGCCCGGGTTGCCGGACAGCAATGGTCTAATTACGATATGCATCACCTGCTCTGGGAGCCGCGCATCGGCGCAGAGCGTTTTTTTGAATTGTATGCGGAAACCTGGCGGCGTTCGATCCTCAATACAGCTGGTGACAAGGGGATTATGGACTGGATCCGTCAAGTGCGGCCCAGCCAGATACCGTACATAATACGGGTGCTCTGGCGGACGCAACGCATGATGAAACCGGCTGAATACATGCGGGAGCATCTGGCAACGCGACCGTTAGGAGGCACGCGAAAGGGGGCGCCAATAAGATGAAGATACTCTTTGTTTCTCCTGGCTGGCCCAAGGGACGGCTCTGGGGGGAATTGACCTTCAAGTTTCCCTCCCTGTCGCTGGCTGCCATTGCAGCGGTTACCCCGGATGAATGGGAACTGGAATTCTGCGACGATAGTTTCGAAAAACTCGATTATTCGACAAATGCCGATATTATTGCCCTGACAGCCATGACCGCCCAGGTCTCGCGCGCCTACGAGATCGCCGATGCCTTTCGCAAGCGAGGCAAGACGGTTGTTATGGGCGGATTCCATGTCAGCAACCTGCCGGAAGAGGCGCTGGCGCACGCAGATGCTGTGGTGGTGGGAGAAGGCGAACTGGTCTGGCCCGGACTTTTGGCTGACTGGCGGGCCAATACCCTACAGCAGATCTACAAGAGCGGTTCGTTGATGGAGATGGTCGATACCCCGGCAGCACGGAGGGAGATGTTTAAGGGCAA
>JBAYZR010000127.1:0-9179 GCA_041672425.1 Pedobacter sp.
ACAGATATCGAACCATTACCCATATATAAAATTCCATGCCAATAGGCCGGGCTTCTTGAACATTGGATTGAGCCGACCTTGCAGGTCGGGTCAATCCATATGGGTTACGCACAAACAGCCAACCTTCGTTTTTGCCAGAAAGCCGTACCTTGAACCTGTTTGCCCTGCTGCCATGTCCACTCAAAGTCCCGCTGGAAGAGGCTTTCAATGGATTCCTGACTACACTGGCTGCTGAAGATCGTGCAAACTTGACATTCTGTATCGAAGGAAATGCCAACCGTCAACTCAACTATGCCGACTATGCCGATGGTCAAGTCGGTCGGCAGCGGACGGGAGAACACTCCAGCCATTAGCATCATGCCGCTCTTCTTTGCCAAGAATATCAGAAGCTGTGAACATGTCAGCATCGTGTGGCCTGCGGACGGTGCTCTGGTCAGCCCGGTCGCTATGCTGGTCAAGGCGGATAAACGCGACGAACTGCGACATCTGATCGATTTCCTGACCGGGGCGGAAGTGGCGGCTATCTGCGTCGGAGCCGCTTTTCCGACCGTGCATCCGGAGGTGGACAACCAATTGTCTGACAGTGCCACCTTCAAGTGGATCGGCTGGGACTATGTCAAAAACAATGACCTCAAGGCTCTGATTTCCGCTACCAATGCCGCCTTTTTACAGGCTTTTCATGGGAAAACGCTATGAAGCTGATAACTATCGCAGGTCCTCCATCGTCGGGCAAAACTGCCGTCACCATCAAAGCAATCGCCGCATTGCAAAAGGAAGGTGTACAAGTAGGCGTCGTGAAGTTCGACAGCCTTTCCACCCAGGATCAATCAGTGTATGAAAAACAGGGAGTGGCGGTCATGAGCGGCCTTTCCGGCAACCTCTGCCCCGATCATTTTTTTGTCAGCAACATCAGCGACTGTCTCTCCTGGGGGGCGGAAAAGGGCTTTAAGCTGTTGGTAATCGAGAGCGCCGGGCTTTGCAACCGCTGCGCCCCGCATATCCAGGGGGTATTGGCGGTCTGTGTAATCGACAACCTCTGATTCATAATTATGCATTTATTTTGCACAACATGCACCGTTATTAAGCACATAATATAGCGACATGGAGAGATATGTTAAATATCTGTTAATTTACAGCGTATTATCTGTTTTGTTTTTGGCATGCATTATGTAAACAGATATACAACGGTGGGTTTGAAAAGGCCTGGGTGCTGCTATTTTATGTAAAACTGTATCAGTCGATATATAAACAATAACATAACGTATTGACGATACATACTGAATCGGACTGTTGATCGCCATCGTTGCCAGCAACTCCCCCTATATCGGACTCCTGGGCACGGTTGTTGGCATCATGCTGACTTTTGCCACCATGGGACAGGACGGCATGGCGGACAGAAGTAAAATGCGGATTTACCAGAGTTATCATTCAAACCGAAAGTAAGCGGAAGTAAATACTACCGAGAGAATGGCCCTTATGAAATCAGCAGTACAAATAACAGACAATGGTGAGTTGACTGAAAGCGGCGCAGGTTCAGCTCCAATACTGAATGAAGTGGCAGTAACACTGCGAGATTTGTACGGCGACACACTCTATTCCCTGATGGTCGAGCGACTGGTAGTGGGTGTTTTTTTTGTCGGAGTAAAGCTATCAAATGGATGCGGTGGTGTTGCCTACACCCCACCCGAGATGATTACAAGCGCAGGAAATCGTATCCTGAAAAAAAGCACGTCCACCATCCGCGGCATGCTCGTCGCAGATGTCGTTGACGGGAAAATCCCCAGTCCTTTTGCCGAGGTCATCAGGTTGGCCACATTGAACGCACTGTCCGTACCGTATTTACATAATAGTCGCTATCACGTTGATATAAGTGGCGATTTGTCCGGAGTGCCGTCACTTTTCAGTAATCGCAGGGTCTGCATGGTGGGAGCAATAATTCCACTCTTGAAGCGACTGAAAGAGCTGGGAACCGCAGAGGTTGCTATCATCGACAGCAAGAAGGAAACACAAGGCGAGGCTGAAGCCGGTTATGGAACTTTTGTCACGCCGCAGCGAACTGCTGAACTCCTTGCTCTCTGTGAAACCGCCGTATTCACCGGGGCTGCCATTGCCAATGGTTCCATTGAACAACTCATAAGCCTTGTACCGGAAAATGCGGCTATTGCTGTGGTTGGGCCGACAGCTGGATTTATCCCGGAAGCACTTTTTCGACGCAATGTTGCCATGATCGGCACAGTGGTGGTGACAGACATTGATCAGGCACTGGAAATACTTGCCGAAGGTGGCGGTGGTTATCGTTTGTTTGGAAGCTGTGTTCGGAAAATAAACCTGCTCAATGTTGAACGTTTATGCCATCTGGGGTTAACCTATTAGTTTTGAAAACAATATCGGGAGGAATTATGAGCGACAAATACTTTGGAGATTACGAAACCCTGGTTGCAGAAGCAGGTAAATTCCATGGGGACATCTGTGCAGGGATTTCGATCGGAACCCGGATGACTATGAGCGGACTGAGTAGGATCGGCATTACAGATCCCAAAGGAGCAGATCGGAAAAAATTGATGGTGTTCGTTGAAATTGATCGCTGCACCACCGATGCCATCATGGCCTTGACCGGCTGCAAGCCGGGCAAGCGCACCATGAAGATCCGCGATTACGGCAAGATGGCGGCCACCTTTATCAACCTGGAATCGGGCAAGGCGGCGCGGGTGGTCATAAAGACGAAAAAGGGGAGCAACGGTGGTAGCGCCCAACTGCCTGATTTTGCCGGGGCTGACGAAGAAGAGTTGTTTTCCATCACCGATGTGGAAGTGCCGCTACGGCCGGAGGATATGCCGGGCAAACCGTTGCGGCGGGTTCCATGCGCCTGTTGTGGCGAGAGCGTCATGGATGGCCGCGAGATCGAACACCAGGGAGCATCTCTTTGCAAGCCCTGTTTCGAAATGACGGATTATTACCGTGTGATTGCATGAAATGAAATAGATATAAAACCTCACAAAATTACGCCGATGTGGGCACTACGTTCGGTCTTCATCTGGAGACCGGTTTCTGACCAGGCTGGTGAAGGAAGGATTACGGCATGAACGAATCCGATGTCATGAAATACAATCAAATAGCTCTTGGTGTGCATGCGCCGATTTACATCCATTATGCCGACCGTATTCTTGAGAACACAGACATTTCAACGGGGAAATGCCTGGATGCCGGTTGCGGAGGCGGATACCTGGGGCTGGCGTTATCGGAGATAACCGACCTTGAATTTGTGTTTCTCGACAAATCTCCGGAAATGCTCAGGTGCGCTTCCGAAAACATCAGGGCGCGGGGAATAAGCGACAGAGCTTGTACCATTCTTGGCGAGGTTCAGAAGATTCCACTAGAGGAGACCTCAATTGATCTGGTCATCAGCAGGGGATCAGTGCCGTTCTGGGATAACCTTCCAGAGGCGTTTAGGGAGATCCGGCGTGTTCTGAAACCATGTGGGCGTGCTTATTTGGGGGGCGGACTCGGCCCTCCGGAATTACGGGATATTCTTCAGGAGCAGGCTCGCAGGATAAATCCAGGATGGCGCGGAGGTGCGCACAACATACCCCAGCGAGACAACAGCGAGTATCGTGAAGCGTTGCAAGCCGCCGGTATAGATCGATTCACCATTATCCGCAGTGATGAAGGAATGTGGATCGAATTCGGGAAGGGGTGATTGGATGAAGACGGAACTGAACGCTTTTCTTGCCTCGTCTTTTCTGCATCTGCTGGTAGTGGGGAGCGCGGCCTCGTTTGCCGCTTTTACCGTTAAACCGCAAACTCCAATCCTTGTGGATTTCACCATTGAACCGGAACATCCGACCGATATATTGGCAACAGCGGGTAATCCCGGCGTTGCCCCGCGCCGCTCTGTTCCTGCGCCGCGTCCATCCCCATCTGCGCCGCCTCTCCCAGTTGCAGCACTACCGGAGGCGAGGCCGGTCACACCGGTTCTTCATGAGGAGGTGATATCTGTCGCGCCGGAAGCGGTTCCGGTGATTACGCCTTCGTCTCAACCGGTTCCGCAGACGGAGAGTGTTGTCGCGACTTCCGGCAGGGTGATGGCATCATCGTCGGCTACAACGACCGGACAAGGTACGGTAACAGCCAATGGTTCCGGAATGGACTTCTCCGGCGTTGGAAACGGCTCGCGCGGCGAGAGCGCCGAGACCTTGCGGGAGCGCTACCTGAAGAAACATTTCGGCTATATCCGCGACCTGATCAACGGAAATCTGAGATACCCTTACAGGGCTCGACGTATGGGATGGAGCGGCGCATTAAAGGTGGAATTCACGGTTCATGAGGATGGTTCCGTGGATAGAATCAGAGTGATAAAGAGTTCTGGGGTGAATATGCTCGACTACAATGCTCTGGAGACTGTCCGGCGCAGCTCACCGTTTCCCAAACCGCCGGTCAGCGCTCGCCTGATAATCCCGGTGGAGTATGTTCTTGAATAAGAAAGGATGCGGACGTCATATCTCCAAGTGGACAGTATGGCCTAATTTCTCGGAAGAAAGGAAATGTCATGAAGAGGTTGCTCGTAGGCGCACTGCTATGCATCAGTGGTATTCCGGCCTTGGTTTATGCCGAAGAACCGGTTGATAAGGGGGAAAACGTTCAGCTTGAGAAGGTCGGTGTCAAGGCGACACGATTCGATGAGTCACCAAAAAGTCCCTATACAGTGGCAGAAAGCAGCAAACTACAGACAGAGGTCTGGACGAGGGAAGATATCGATGCGCTTCAGCCTGAAACACTCTGGGATGTCATTCAGCAGGCAGCCGGAATGGAAGTGACGTATCAAGGACGTCAGCACATGTATTTCTCGAATGCGCGTGGTGGAAGCTATGGCATCATCCTGGACGGGATCTACCTGTCGCAGACTGACCGCTTGCTCGCATCAATACCAGCCGATGCGATTGAATCCATGACCGTCGTCAGGGATGCAACAGCGCTTACCATCGGCCCTTTAACAAACTTTGGATCCGGCGCCGGTTCATCGAATCAGGGGTTTATCGTCATCAAGACCAAGCGGGCGTCAAAGCTGGAAGGCGGCCTGATTGCCGGATACGGCAGTTTCAATACGCACAAGGAAGATCTCTCTTTGGGCCATAAGATCGGCGATTTCGATTTTCGCCTGACTGTTGATAATAACAGGAGCGACGGTCGGGATGGGTGGAATATGGCCTATCGCAATAACTCGGTGATGTTTCGCGGCGGCTACACTGGTTCACTGTTCAATGCCGATCTAACCTTGTACAAAGGCTGGGGTATGAGAGAGATGGAATGGGGGTACATCGCAATTCCAACACTTAATACAAAAACCGGTGTGTATGACTGGTCGAAGGTCGGTACGCTCTCCGAATCGAACTTTAACCTGTATAAGATAGACCCGAGTTTGATTGCCTTCAACCTTGAAATCCCGTGGAGTACAACCCAGACCAGCTCTTTCCAATATGCGTACAATTATCTCGATGTTACGACTACTTCGCCCCAGGACAGTGAAGGACAGAACATAAGCCTCCGGCATGTCATGACATTTGTCGACAATACCATGAGAGTCGGGGGACAATATCTGACGTATATGAGTCCGGGACAAGCTCCGACCAACCAGTATACCCACGAGGGGATGTCAGGTATGTATCTCACTGATGAGCACCGTTTCTTCAATAATAAGCTGACAGTCGACGCCGGGATCAGGATGGATAAAAAATATTACTTCATGAGTCCCGTAACCGGCAAGCAAATGGGACAATGGGCAGGAGAAACCCTGAACTACACGGTCGGCGCGTCGTTCAAGCTGACCCCCGAGCTGACATTGACCGGTCGCTACGCCTATTCGGAAAACCCGAATGCCGGCGAATATCAGATAAGCACGACCGGATCGGCGCTCCCCGACGAGAGCCGCTCGCGTTTCGAGGTCGGCCTGCTTGCCGCAATTGACCCGGCGTTCAACCCATGGACAACTCTTTACTACTATGACACCAAGAATCAGAAGGTGAGCGCCAAAGGAACCGATCCGTATGGTAACACTAATGTCTCTGCATACATTGATTCGGTTACCGGTAACGAGATCGATTTTGTTACCACCTCTGACGTTATCACAAGAGGGGCAGAGGTCGGCACGTCAGGGGATTTCCTGAAACACTTCAACTACCGCCTCCAGTATTCCTATGTCATGACCAACAATGGCAGCTCCAATGCCTCCATGTCGCACCAGTTTGTCAGTTTGTTGCTCGGCTATCGCTATGGTGGATTTTTTACCAATGTGAATTATCGCTATGTAGGACCCAAGTCATTAAGTACATCACCAGTGGGACAGATATATTATGAATTGGGCAACTATTCCCGCGTGGATGTCAATGCCGGGTACAAAACAAAGATTTTCGACAGAGATGCAAAAATCACGGTTTATGGCAAGAACCTGGGAGATGAAAATTATTCAACCCGTTATGTCACCGGCTTGTATCGGGATCCCGGTATCCAGGCGGGCTTTGAAGTGGCCTACAGCTTTTTCTAGCGAGAGCGAAATTGTATATACAACCTGATTAGATCAGATTCATCATTGATTGAATATCGAACATACCTGTTGGAGGAAAAATGAAAACATATGCATGTGTAATTACCCATCTATGCATGAGCCTGATCTTGACATTGGGAACTACAGGATCTTCATTGGAGGCGAAAGAGATCACCGATATGGCCGGGCGCAAGGTAACGGTACCGGACGTCATCAAAAAGGCCTATGCGCCGTCCCCCTATGGCGCTTACATGATGTACTCGGTTGCGCCTGAGAAGCTTGCCGGGCTTATGTTCCCTTTGAAGGATGAATACAAGAAGTATCTTCATCCCAGTGTACACAACTTGCCGGTAATTGGAGGACTCTCCGGCGAAAGCATGAATTCCAACATTGAAGTGCTTATAAAGATGAAGCCGGATGTCATTGTTGTCTGGGCCGGTAAAAAAAGCCCTTTCAGCGCAAAATCGGAAGAGATTCTGAAAAAACTGAACATTCCCTATGTATACGCGACAGTGGAAACCTTGGATGATTACCCGGCGGCGTATGCCTTTTTCGGCAAGCTCTTGGGAAAGGAAGAGCAGACGGCAAAACAGGGGGCTTATTGCCGCAAAACCTTGAACGAAGTGGCGGCGACAGTTCAAAAAATCCCGGGCAACCACAGACCCAAAGTCTACTATGCGGAAGGTGTGGACGGCTTATGCACAGAGTGTGACGACTCCATACATGTGCAACTCATGAAGCTTGCCGGAGACGTGAACATCCATCGCTGCCATACCTCAAACCATAAGGGATTTGAAAAGATTTCACTGGAACAGGTACTCATGTACGACCCGGATGTCATCATTGCCCAGGAAAAGGTTTTCTACGACAAGGTGTTGAAAGATCCGGCATGGGGACAGATAAAGGCTGTCAAGAAAGGTCGCGTTTACCTGATTCCCAATTCACCGTTCAACTGGTTTGACCGTCCTCCTTCATTCATGCGCATTCTTGGCCTTAAGTGGCTGATGCACAGCCTGTATCCCAAGGAATACCCGCTGGACATGATCAAGGAGACCAGGGATTTCTACAGTCTGTTCCTCGGGGTAACACTTTCGCCCGAGGATGCAAAGAAAGTCATAAACCGTTAAATTATGGGAGGCATGACCATGCGCTGCAATTACTGCGAGTGGCGGTGCGAATTGGGCGCTGAAACATATGGCAGATGCCGGATGTACTATGCGGACGGCGAGATCATCAAAGAACGGTTTCCAGATCGGTGGAGCACCTACGAGGTTTCACGTATCGAGGCAATCCCGTTTTACCACGTCAATCCTGGCAGCAGTTCCCTGACCATAGGCACTAGCAGTTGCAATTTCAGCTGCAGCTACTGCTCCAACGCATATATTGCAAAACAGGATCCCGCAGGACTACAGGAAAAGATGTTTCATTTCACGGCTCAGCGACTGGTCCAGATGGCGGTGAAACTGGGCTGCGGCAGTATCGTCTTTAACGTGAATGAACCGACCGTATCCTTGCCATCGCTTCAGATGGTGGCGCGCGAGGCCTCTACTGCCGGTATCCGGATGGGCTGCCTGTCTAACGGCTACAGCACACCGCAAGCAACGGAGTTGCTTGCCTCGGTGTTTTCGTTCTTCAATATCAGTCTGAAAGGGTTGGCAGATGATTTTAACCTGGGCTTTATCGGCATCCCGTCAGTAGAACCGATTCTCAGCACAATCAGAAGGCTGGCCAAAACACATCACATAGAAATTACAACCCCTGTCATACAGGGCAGCAATGACCATGAGCTGGATGAGATTTCACGGTTTATTGCTGACGTTGACCCGGAAATACCATGGCATGTACTCAGGCTTCTCCCCGAAGATGAGATGAAGGATGCCGTGTATCCCGACATCGAGCGGATCAATGAAGCACTGCACACGGCAAGAAAGAGCCTTCCCTATGTCTATTTCCATAATTTTGTTGGTTCTGACTGGGTTAATACCATCTGTCCGGCGTGCGCTGAACCGGTTATTGAACGTTTCAGCCTGGGGTGCGGCGGAGACCGGCTACAGCAGTTCTCATGCCATGACGGCAGTTGTCCTGCCTGTGGCCACATCATCAGAATTATGGGGGCTGGAATCGTATGAAACGGGCTAACGACATGCATACGAGTCTGGCGATTATTGACGCTCGCGAATGGCAGAATCAATTTGATCTTCGAACCGGAGCAAAAACGGAGGATCGCGGTCCGCAGGTAGAAATGATGAAAGAGGTGCTGCATCAGCATCCCTATCCGGGGGATCTCGACGCCGGTAGTAACCGCTGGGTAAGCGATACTGCCCTGAATTTGTCAGCCAGATATCAACCACAATTTGTTGTGCTGACTTATGCCCGACAATATTTTGCCAGTCGGGTTGGACCTATGAGCGCAGCGGAGCGTCACAGTATGATGGTTGATGTATTCCATGAGGTAGAGCGCTTTATAGGTAAGTCAGGATTCACACCGGTGATCGTCGGACGGGGAGGAGTGACAACGCTTGTCGATGTAATAGATTTAAGCAGTCTGGACGGGATTGGCGTTTCCACTCACTGGTCTGCCCGCTATGCCGGTTTGCATAAACCAAGTGAAACCGATCTGAATCGACTGGCAGATGATCCG
>JBAYZR010000128.1:0-9151 GCA_041672425.1 Pedobacter sp.
CCCACATCCGCCCGCAACTGCTGGATCTGTTCTGGAGCACGAATGAAGCTACCGGGCGAGGCTTCACCGAATTCGGCGGATTGCACGGTTCCAGCCATGGTGGTTTCATCCCCACCGGCGAAACCGCCGCCTTCATGCTGGCGGGAGATGATCTGACAACCCGTTTCGCAGTGACGCGCCTGTTTGATGGTGACCACCTCTTTGCACGGCATGCTATTCTGCAACTCTCTCCTGTTGCAACGACCGAACCGTTGTTAAGCGGCGCACTGGCCATCTCCCGCGAATATATTAACTGGTTTACGACCGCCATTGAGCGCAAGCCGAATTTTAACAGCGAATTTCCGGCGCGCCTGATTGAAACAAAACTGGAATGGGAACATCTGGTACTGCCATCGTTCACCCTTGACCAGCTTGAGGAGGTCAAGGATTGGATCATGTATGGGGAACAGCTTCTGCGGGATTGGGAGATGGACAGCAAAATGCAACCCGGATTCACCAGCCTGTTTCATGGTTCGCCCGGCACCGGCAAAACCCTCTCTGCCTGTCTGCTCGGCAAGCACTGTGGCTGCGATGTCTACAAGATCGACCTGAGCATGATCGTCTCCAAATACATTGGCGAAACAGAGAAGAACCTGTCAAAGATCTTCGATATGGCGGAGCACAAGCAGTGGATTCTCTTTTTCGATGAGGCCGACGCACTGTTCGGCAAACGGACAAAGGTGGATGATTCCCACGACCGTTACGCCAACCAGGAAATCAGCTTCCTGCTTCAGAGGATCGAGGAGTTCAATGGGGTCGTGATTCTGGCATCCAACCAGAAAGCCAATATCGACGACGCCTTCATGCGCAGGCTGCAATCGGTGATCCATTTCCCGATGCCCAAGCCGGTCGAACGCTTGCGGATCTGGAGCAACGCGTTTTCGCCGAAAGCTTTGCTGGAAGAAAAGATCGACCTGACGAGGATCGCTGAAAAGCACGAACTGGCGGGCGGCAGTATCATAAACGTGGTCCGCTATGCGTCGTTAAAAGCACTCAGTCGAAAAAATGATATAATTTTACGGGAAGATCTGGAAGAGGGGATACGTCGGGAATTCCGGAAAGAGGGAAGGACCGTCTAAACCGATTAAATGAGGTGTCCATTTTGGAAACCGCCCGTCAAAAAACCGCAACCCGCTCCGAAACATTTCAGCCGGCGGCTGTGCGCCCCCTGGCGCAGCGCAAGGCTGTGACCGGTCATGTTCCAGACGAACAAAGCCAGAGCCGGACCGTGGCGATCGGCGGAATACGCCTGTACCTCACCCGCGAAGCTAAACTGATAGAATTGCCACCCGAACTGACGGATGCGGAAGCGGCGAAGCTCGAAGCCGAAGGAAGCGTGGCGGAGAAGAAACTGGGCAAGGGGCCTGCGCCCAAGCCTGTACGTGATCCCAAAAGAGTCGCTGCAAAGGAAGTGAAGAAAGAAAAAACGAAGCCCAAAGCCAAAAGAGACGCAAGAGGAAAAAGCAGAATCGCTGCCAGAGCAGGGGCGACCACCGCTGCCAGCCTGCTCGGGGCAGTCGGTCCCGGCAATGTGGCGCGCTATCTGGCCGCCAAAGGCACACCCGTGCTGTTCAAAGGCATAAGCATGCTACAGAATCTGAAACAGAACGAGCAGACCCATGATGATGCCGCCGAAAAGCTGAAACAGTCCGAGAAAGCCGTTATCATTCCACCCAGCGAAGGACAATCGAAAAGTAACGCCGGCCAGGTGAACAGTCTGGGCGACCGTCCCGCTCCCGCTGTCGACGAGAACAAGGCGAAACAGAAACTCCAGGAAAGTCTGGCGGAAAATGTCCCACAATCCATCGAAGACGTGGATAATTTCAAGCGCGACCAGAAGGCCCGGCATATGGGCGCTGACGTCATGGGAGTGGTTCTCGCCGACAAAAATGCCGTAACCGGCGCCTTCGATGACATAAGGCATACGCCGCCCCCCATGCCTCCCGAACACACGCCCGAGGCAATTCCGCCCCTGGAAATTGCGCAAGCCACACCTGTCATGAACCTCGGTCAGGGCGCTATCGCACCGCTGCTAAAAGAGCACACCGATCTGAGCAACTACACCAAGGAGGCCGACAGTAAGCTGAAGGACGAGGGTGTCACTCAGGAACAGCTCGACATGGTGGACAGCGGTGACCTTGCCGAAGCGAACAGGGAAAAGAAAGGACTTGAGAAAACTGCTCAGACCGGGCCGCTCGCCGTGCAAACGTTCGTCCGGCAGCAAGCCGGGATGATCGACAAGGACCTCAGGCAGGAAGAAAAAATGGAACGCGACCGGTTGACCGCCAAGCGTAAAGTCGGCCTGGGCGCCACTTCCCAGAGACAGAAAGCTGCCAAGACCGCACTCGAGAAAAAGCGCGACGAAGTGGCCGGCAAGATCAACGGCATGTATCAGACCGCCCAGGACAAGGTCAAGAAAAGACTCGCCGAGCTCGAAACGCAATCGATCAAGCGTTTCGAAGACGGCAACGCCAAGGCCACGAAGGAGTTTGAAGATAACGTCAAACGCGAGCTCGATGCCTACAAAGACGACCGTTACTCCGGTTGGTTTGGCTGGGCCAGAAAAGCGAAAGACTGGCTGCTCGGCATGGATGAGCTGCCCAAGGTGAAAGAAATTTTCGAGCGTAATCGTACGACGTTTGTCACGACGATCAACAAGCTGGTTGAAGATATATCCGCCGACAACAAGCGTGTGATCAAAGAATGCAAGGATGAACTGACCAACGCACAAGCAAGGATCAAGGAATTTGTCGATAAACTCGAGCCCGGCTTGAAAGAGATCGGCGCGAAAGCCGCCGAAGAGATGAATGCGAAGCTGGCCGATTTGGACCAGTTCATCAGCCAGAAGGAAGAAGAGCTGAAGAACAAGCTCATGGACAAGCAGACTGCCGCCATTAAGGCCATCGACGAGAAGATCGAGAAGATGAAGGATGAAATGTCGGGCGCACTGGCGAAGCTCGGTAAATTGCTCCTTTTGGCCGCCAAGAAATTTTTCAGCTGGGCGCTGGAGAAATTCGGCGTTTCACTGTCCACGATAGAAGGCATTATCAGCAAAGGCGTCGCCGTACTCAAGGCCATTTTCGCCGGTCCAATTCGGTTCGTGAAGAACCTGATCAGCGCAGCGAGCACCGGTTTCCAGAACTTTGCCAAGCACTTCATCACACATTTGAAAAATGCGGTTTTCGAATGGCTGACCGGTTCGCTCGAAGGGCTGATTTTACCTGAAAGCTGGGATCTGAAGGGTATTTTGAGCGTTGTATTCCAGATTTTGGGGATCACCTACCAGAACATCCGCGCGCACCTCGTCAAGCTGATTCCGGAACCGGTTGTGAAAACCCTGGAAACCTCGTTCACCCTGGTAAAAACTCTGATCAGCGATGGCCCGATGGCGGCCTGGGAACAACTGAAACAAATCGCCAATGAAATGAAAGAGGCTTTCATAGATGCAGTGAAAGAGTGGATAAAGTGGAAGGTTGTGCAGGAAGCGATTAAAACCGTCCTGGCCATGTTCATTCCCGGAGCCGGCATTATTCGCGCCATCATCGCCATTTACGACACTATCGTGTTCTTCATCCAGAAAGCCAAGGACATCATGCAGATGATCGGTAATTTCCTCGGTTCCATCGCCGAGATAGCCGCTGGCAACATCGCTGCCGCCGCCGATGCGTTGGAAAACGGCCTGGCCCGCGGACTGAAGCTGGTGATCGATTTCCTGGCGCGCTTCCTGCGACTGAGCGGCATAACGGGAAAAATCCGTGAGGCCATTCAGAAAATCCGCGGCAAGGTCGATGACGTGATCGATAAGGTGGCGCAGTGGATCGTGACGATGGCGAAGAAGCTGTTTGGTGCGATAAAGAGTGGCGCTAAAAGGCTGCTCCAATGGTGGAAAAAAAAGGTTCCGCTCAACGCTGAAGGCGAATCACACACCCTCAGCTTTGATGGCAGCGGCGCCGATGCAAAGCTTGCGGTTCACACCAGGACGACGACGGTCACACAGTTCGTTCAAGAGTTTCTGACCATTGAAGGCACGAGCGATCAGATCAAAAAGGCCAACGCATTGGATGCCGGTATCACCGCTACGCAAAAGAAAATTATCGTTGCCGAAGCAAAAAACGATGACGTCGAAATCGACAAGCTCACGAAAGTGCTGGATAAGCAGCTTTCTGATCTCGGTCTGATTCTTGAAAAACTGATGGCATCGGGAGAAGCTGAAGGAAGCGAAAAGAAGCCCTTGTTGATCGATTATCCGAAACGGCGGGCATCAGCGTATCCGGATATTTTTGTCGGTCCTGAAAGTCCACACTGGATCCCGCAAACAACCCTTGCCGGCCTTACCGGAACACCCAAGAACAACCGGATTGAGCTAAAAGCAGCCAACACAGGCCTTAGCGACAAACAGATCGATACATGGGACGGCAAGCTGCATGTCTATCGTGCGATCAAGCAGGATAAACTTCCCGATGGCGAAGTGGTAGGCCTTGCTCCTCAGTTTGCCTCACTCGCTCCCGGCATGTTGCTCACATATGACAAGAAATTCGGCACTGGCGGCGGCGGAAAAATCAATGACCTTTTCAGACCCTATGGCTACAGGCCCGGCAAGGACGGCAATGACGGCGATCATGTGCTGGAGCGGCAACTGGGTGGTCCGGACAAGATTGAAAACCTCTGGCCACTTCCGGCATCTGAAAACCGCAGCAGTGGTTCGACTATCAAAAACATCAAGGTCAAATTTAAAGGCAGGGACATGCCAATCCATGAAGCACGTGCTGCCAGAAAGAAAGATTCCCTGTTCCTGCTTATCCGTAGCGTAAAATCAGCGTAAAACGGCATACGGCCCTGTTTTCAGTAATAAAGCGAAGGACACCACATCAGCAGACAAAGGAGATCGAAATGGCTACAGTATCAAGTTACAGTATCTTGTTTTATGGCAGCCCGGAAGGTTACCAGACAAACCGTGCCCAGATTCAGCTAAATGATGCCGCAGGGAAAACCCTGGCCTGGGTTCGATTTAACGATCCAGGCATGTTCTTTGAAGCCGACGCAAATGATGGCGGGATCATTAAGATGCACCTTCCTTCCTCCATGTTTCAAAGCGTCCTCGACGTTCTCCGCAACGAGAATCCCATTAACATCTACTTTGCGCAGGGGCGCGGGTTCTTGGGGACATCGACTGAACCTGTCGGGGAAGGGGAATAAATCCTGATCCATAATAAAACCGGCTGGCCGGATAAACCGCGTCAGCCGGTTTTTTTATGATCTAGATCAGGCTTTGACAATGGACGAAGCATCGGCGCTTCAACCTGTCTCTGAGCAGATGGCTGAGTTGGCTACCGGCTTCCTTGCTGCCTAAGAAGCCGATTTAAACACTTAAATTCAGGAGGATACCATGAAACGAATTATCGCACTAACCATCGTACTGGCATTGCTGGCGCCGCTAAATGTACTGGCCCAGACCTATAATGTAGATCCTTCTCACACGACGATCCAGTTCAAGGTTAAAAATATGGGTATTATGTTCGTCAAGGGGGTGTTCGAGAAATTCAAGGGGACGGTGGATATCAATGAAGCTGATATTACCAAATCCAAAGCGGATGTCAGTATTGAGACAACCTCGATCAATACAGGCATCAATATGCGTGATAAGCACCTGCGCAGCGCCGATTTCTTTGACGTTGCAAAATTCCCTGCCATGACGTTTGTATCAACAAAAGTTGAAGCCGGAACAGATAAAGACAAACTGAAAGTGACCGGTAACCTGACAATTAAAGGGGTTACCAAACAGGTTGTTTTGCTTGTGGAAGGCCCGAAAAGCCTGCCAAGTGACAATCTTAAACGAGTAGCCACAGCCACTGCATCTGTCAACCGTCAGGATTTTGGGGTCAGCTGGGGTGGGATAATTTCTGACGAGGTTTTTATCACGATCAACACGGAGTTGGTCAAGCAGTAAACAGTGAAGGAGTTAGAAAAGCAGAAGGCGCTTGAGGTCTGGGAGCGAAAGCTGAACAGCATCATTAAAGGTGAAAAGGGCAAAGTTGCAAAGGCGTATTGGAATCGACAAGAGAGAGGATAATTAGGCAAAAATTCAAACCCTGTGATCGGTTACGATGATTCTGCTTGAATCTATCGACAGTAAGGTCCAAGTCACAATGGAATCGGTATCAAGACTCGACAACAAGATTGATTCTGTAAGGGATGAGTTGAAAGAGGATATAGCCGTTCTTGATTGTAAAATCATGGGGTTGAGTAAACGGGTCGATACACTTGATAAAAAAATTGACATGGTTGAAAAGAATCTGTCCAGCCAGATTGAAAAGGTTCATAGTGAACTGGTATCTCACCGAAACGACACGGAGCTGCACCGCTGCCAACCAAGGCGCACTTTGAAGAAAGTTTGAGGATAATAACGGGATCATATCAGGCAACTTTTAAATATCTGTAGTATTCTATAGCTTCCATATTCTGTCTTGCTATTTACTGATAATATTTTCTCTTACCATGTAGTTTCTCCTTGCAATAACCCCCAAAAACCTTTCGCGCAAAGGGCGCGAAGAGGCGAAGTACGCAAAGAAATTCAAACGTCAAAGAGTCTGGGTTAACCCCAAAAGATTTTAAGCTTTTATTCTTGGTTTCCTTGGCGGCCTTCGCCATATTTATGTACTTTGCGCGATATTTTTAACGTTTTACCTTTGTCGTAAGCCATTCCACTAAAATCCGGTTAACGGTGAGGTATACAGTGGTTCATTCCACCTTGCGTCTGTTCTCCTCTCAACCTCTTAAATGGATTTCAGCAGCATTCATATTTCTGTTTACCTTAGTTGTCATCCCTTCATTCCCAATAGTGAGAAAAATCCTGGCTGCCCCGCTTGTCGTCCATGAGGAGAATGTCAGTGGTGATATTTGCTATGTTCTTGCTGGTGGTGGGGCTATATGGGAAAGGTTGGATGCGGCTGCGGACCTGATCCAGATGGGGCGTGTTTCCCGGATACTTTTGATGGAGGACAATAGTCGCGGTCAGTACAGTTTTAAGACCCAAACTTCCTGGACCAGGACGCAATGGGCAACTGATTATTTGGCCTGGCGTGGCATTTCTGGTGACAGGATTACGTTAATCCCAAAGACGGATGATTTGTTTGGAACATTGAAGGAGGCAAGGGGCGTTGCGAAGAGTCTTTCTAAGGATGTAAAGACCTTGGTCGTGGTGAGTTCCGCCCCCCATATGAGGCGTGCCATGCTGGCTTTCAGGAGATCTCTTCCAGAGGGTGTTCAAGTGGTTCCTTATGCGGCAACTGTATTCGAGAACAGCTATGAGATGCACCATCCTATCTGGATTGAATACCTGAAACTGCTGATTTATTACGTGATTGCTTAGTCATTGGTTCCTTTGCAGTTGCAGGAGATGGTGACCTGCCGGAGAAAATCCAGGCTCTTTAATTGTCGGCCAGCATGGGCTGCAACCGCTTTGTCCAGAAGGTTTCCGATCTCTGTAGTGATCTCGGGTGGCAAGACGATCAGTCCGAATTTGCCGGTTCCCAGGCAGGCCAACAGGACCCTGAGGCCGTCTGTCGTTAACGGCCAGCCGATTGTAGTGCAAGTCCGGCAAATCAGTTCACCGGTCTCTTGCAGCAGGGCGCCGCTTTCAGCGAATGGAATGTTGCAACGGGCGCAGCTTTCCAGCGAGGGACGGTATCCCAGGATATTCAGCAGGTTGATTTCAAAGAAACGGCGGTCACTTGCGACCGCTGTTTCAGTTTCCAAGCGGTCAAGGTAGGCGGCCAACAGACGGTACAGGCGCGGCAGTGGGTGCCCCTCCGGGGTCATTGCTTCCACCAGTTCGCAGGCGTACAGGGCATGGGCGATTCCGGCCAGATCTGTGCGAATCCGGGGAAAGATGTTATTAATATCGGCCTGCTGTATGCCGGAGAGGCCTTCCTTGATCCGAACCTGAGCCTCGATGCGGGCAAAGGTCTCCAGTGCCGCGCCGAATCGTTTGCGGCTCTTCTTCGCTCCACGGGCAAAGGCCTTGATCCGGCCATGCTCCAGGGTAAAGAGCGACACGATCCGGTCGCTGTCGCCGTAGTCGAGTGTTGAGAGGACAAAAGCCTGGAGTTTTTCAGGGTACATCGTCTCAGTGCGCCTCGCTCCAGTTGGCTCCGTGGCTGATATCAACCTTGAGCGGTACCCGCAGTTCCACTGCCCGCGACATCTCCTGATCCACCAGCAGCTCTATCTGTAGCAACTCAACTTCCGGTACCTCGAACACCAGTTCGTCATGCACCTGCATGATCAGCCTGCTCAGCAATCCCTCGGCGCGTATTCGTCGATCAACCCGGATCATGGCGCTCTTGATGATGTCTGCCGCTGAACCCTGGATAGGATAGTTGATGGCGTTGCGCTGGGCAAAGGCGCGCACGTTGCCGTTGCTGCTAGTTATGTCGGCGATTGGCAGTCTGCGCCCCAGGATAGTGGTGACGAAGCCGTTTTCCTCGGCCTGATGAATACAGGCATCCAGAAAATCGACTGCCCCACGATGGCGCTCCTTGTAGTTGTTGATAAACTCCTCGGCCGTCTTGCGGGCAATACCGAGCTGCTTGGCCAGCGAAAAGGCCCCCTGGCCGTAGATTATGCCGAAGTTAATGGTCTTGGCCTGACGTCGCATCTCCGGGGTGACCATCGCGGGGAACAGGCCGAATACCTCGGCGGCGGTGCGGGTGTGGATATCCTCGTCATTGGCAAAGGCGTGGCAGAAGACCTGATCCCCTGAGAGGTGCGCCAGAACTCGCAGTTCTATCTGGGAGTAGTCGGCCGAGAGGATTACCTGTCCCGGAGGCGCTATAAAGGCGTGGCGGATCATGCGCCCCTCATCGCTACGGATCGGGATGTTCTGAAGGTTCGGATCGGATGACGACAACCGACCGGTGTTGGTGACGGTCTGGTTGTAGGAGGTATGCACCCGGCCGGTGCGGGGATTGACCAGGCGGGGGAGGGCGTCGCTGTAGGTTGACTTGAGTTTTGCGACCCCGCGGTAATCCAGGATAAGGCGGGCGATATCATGTTCCTCAGCCAGGGAGGTCAGCACCTCGTTGTCGGTGGACCAGCCGGTCTTCCACTTGGT
>JBAYZR010000129.1:0-9107 GCA_041672425.1 Pedobacter sp.
TGGTATGAAAGCAGTTATTTCAAACGGAGGGTACTGCGGGGGAAAATAGGTTTTTTACTGCCGCGATAGCGGCTTACTTGAACACTTTATTGGCCTTTAGAAGCAGATGTTAATCGCCTTATCGATATGTATTTTGAAGTATTTGAAAATAATT
The DNA here is from genome assembly GCA_041672425.1 of Pedobacter sp. Lineage (GTDB taxonomy): Bacteria > Desulfobacterota > Desulfuromonadia > Geobacterales > Pseudopelobacteraceae > JACPFJ01. Next base: position 155 of record JBAYZR010000129.1, read on the forward strand.
GTCACAAATTTGATGATCACGGTACTGAAATAAATAAAGGTGACGTTGTTCTGGATGCTGGTTGTTGTGAAGGGTACTTTGCAATCAAAGCTATAAATGAAGGTGCCGAAAAAGTATACTGTTTTGAACCAGGGAGACATGTGTATAAATGTCTTGAATTAACTTTTGAAGAGTCAATTAAGAACGGAAAAGTTATAGTAAAAGATCAACTTCTTGGCGAAATAGAAACTAAACTGATGTTCGAAGTAAATTCACATGATCCCACAGTAGGCCATATCCATCCTTTTGATTATCCGAATAATGAAAATTGCTACGCAGTTAGCATGACAACGATTGATAATTTTTGTGAAGTAAACCGACTACAGCAACTTGATTATATTAAAGCTGATGTTGAGGGAGCTGAACTTCAACTTCTCGAGGGTGCAACAAAGTCTATCGCTAGATTTTTACCTAAAATTGCTATAGCCACCTATCACTGTCCAAGCCATGCCAAACAACTACGAGAAGTTGTTGAAAGTATAGACTCTGGTTACAAATTTAAACTGCAAGGATTGATTGGATTCGATGGTTCAGTCAGGCCTGTTATGCTCCACTGTTTTCGATAGTCTGAAGGGATTTAAATGAAAATTGCTATAATCGGTTCACGCGGTTATCCCTACGTTTACAGCGGTTATGAAACCTTCGTAAAAGAACTCGTAGAACGCCTGACCCCTCGGGGGTATGAAGTAACAGTCTATTGTCATAAAAACCTTTTCACTGAATTTACTCCACAGGTTAACGGTGTAAACCTGGTCTACATTGCCACCATTGAGAAGAAGTCCCTCAGTCAGCTTGTCCACTCTATTCAATCCATTACTCACGCCTGCTTCAAGGACTTTGATGTTATTTTGGTGGTGAACTCGGCCAATGGTCCGTTCGGGCTTATCACTAAGCTGTTTGGTAAAAAAACCGCTATTAATGTTGATGGGCTCGAATGGCTCAGACCCAAATGGAAGGGCCTGGGTGCCAAATATTTCTACTGGGCTTCAAAGATGGCCACCATGCTTTATGATGTAATAATCACCGACTCTGACGAGATGCAAAAGGTGTATGAGCGGGAGTTCAACGCAAAATCGACGGTTATCGCCTATGGCGCAAATATCCGCGAGTCACAGCGTCCTGAGTTGATCAATCAGTGGGGATTAGTGAAGAATGGATATTATCTTATCGTCGGCAGACTGATCCCGGACAACAACGCCGATATAATCCTGCGAGAGTTCCTCAGATCCTCTTCTTGCAAGAAATTGGTCATCGTAGGGGACGTCCCCTACAAGGATGCTTATGCCCAATCAATTAAGGGTTTGGATGATCCAAGGGTCATATTCACCGGCTATGTGATAGATCAGGACGTCCTGGCGGAGCTGTATCACAATTGTTTTGCCTATTTTCACGGTCATGAATTCGGGGGCACCAACCCGACTATGCTGAAGGCTCTTGCCTATGGTTGTGCAATTTGCGCCCTTGATACCGTCTTTAATCGGGAAATGCTGAACAATGATGAATATGGTCTGTTTTTCTCTAAGCAAACCGGCAGCCTGGAAACCCTGATTCACAGCATAGAAGCAGAGCCGGACAAGCTTCTGGCATATCAGAAAAAATCGCGTAATCGCATTGTCGAAAACTATACATGGGAAAAAATTACGGACCAATATGATGCATTATTTCAAAAGATGAAGGATAGCAGGCTATGAAAAAGGCGCTTATAACCGGAATTACAGGACAAGATGGATCATATCTGGCGAAACTTCTCCTTGAAAAAGGGTACGAAGTTAATGGCATCAAGCGCTGTGCTTCATCTTTCAACACCCAGCGCGTTGACCACATCTATCAGTACTCTCATATAGAAAATGCCCACTTCAGGTTGCACTATGGAGATTTGACCGACTCTTCGAACCTGAATCATGCAAGGAAGTACAGCCGGACCTCACGCAGTACGGTAGAGATACGCAGAGGAAAGCAAAGACAGAATTTTTTTGGGGTAAACCAAAGTCTTTTTCGCTTTTAAGGTTCCCCCCTTGATCCTTCTAAAAAGTTTAAGGTCTGAGCTTACTTCAATTTTCCAAAAGGCCAGAGGAAACACCGAATGACACAAAAAAAGGCTTTGATTTGCGGCGTGTCGGGCCAAGATGGCGCCTACCTTGCCAAGCTGTTGCTGGACAAAGGCTATGAAGTTCACGGTTCGGCCCGCGATGCCCAGATGGTGACTTTTTCCAATCTTCAGTTGCTCGGAGTCAGGGAGCAGATCAAATTTCATTCCATGGCGCTCAACGATTTCAGGAGCGTCCTGCAGATTCTAACCAAAGTTCAGCCTGACGAGGTATACAATTTGGCAGGGCAAAGCTCAGTCGGACTTTCCTTTGATCAGCCGGTGGAAACCCTTGAAAGTATCAGCATAGGTACACTCAATCTGCTTGAGGTGATTCGATTTACCAATAGGCCAATCAAACTTTACAGTGCCGGATCGAGTGAATGTTTTGGCAATACCGGCGGGAAGTCGGCAAATGAAGAAACACCCTTTCGTCCGCGCAGTCCTTATGCTGTGGCAAAGGCAACCGCCTTCTGGGAGGTGGCAAATTACCGCGAAGCATACAATTTGTTTGCCTGTACCGGTCTCCTTTTTAATCACGAATCACCTCTGCGGCCTGAGCGTTTTGTTACCAAGAAGATCGTCAAGGCAGCCTGCCGCATTGCTGCCGGCAGTAGTGAGAAGCTTCATCTTGGCAATATATCTATTGCTCGTGACTGGGGTAGTGCCGAGGAATATGTCGAAGCTATGTGGCTGATGCTGCAACAGGAGCACCCAGATGATTTTGTCATCGCCACCGGTGAAACCAATACGCTTGAAAAGTTTGTAGCTGCTGTGTTTGAGGTTGTTGGATTGAATTGGCGAGATCATGTTATCAGCGACCCATCACTGCTGCGTCCTTCTGAAATCATGGTCAGCCGGGGCAATCCTGCCAAAGCGCTTCAAACTTTTGGATGGCATGCAACCCGAAAAATGCGGGATGTGATTGCTTTGATAATTGAGGCTGAACAGATTGGATATAATAGGAATAAATTGTGAAATCTGTATGTTACCCTCATTTCTTTGACTGGTTGTAACACAGACCTTCTTTCCTTAAAAATGGAGAAATTTATTTTATGCGCATACTGATAACCGGCGGCGCCGGCTTTGTTGGATCACATCTCTGCGAACGTCTCCTGGGCGAAGGGCACGACGTCATCTGCCTGGACAACTTCTTCACCGGCAGCAAAAACAACATCATCCACCTTATGGACAACCATCGCTTCGAACTTGTCCGGCAGGATATTACCGAGCCGATCCTGCTTGAAGTTGACCGTATCTACAATCTGGCTTGTCCCGCATCACCGATCCACTATCAGTATAACCCAGTCAAGACGACCAAAACCAGCGTCATGGGTGTCATCAATATGCTGGGATTGGCCAAACGGGTGAAAGCACGCATCCTACAGGCATCCACATCCGAGGTATATGGCGACCCGAATGTCCATCCGCAGACCGAAGCTTACTGGGGCAACGTCAACCCGATCGGGATACGGAGCTGCTATGACGAAGGAAAGCGGGTCGCCGAGACCCTTATGATGGACTATCACCGCCAGAATAATGTGGATATCCGCATCGTCCGCATCTTCAACACTTACGGCCCGCGCATGGCCGAGCATGATGGCCGCGTGGTATCCAACTTCATCCTGCAGGCGCTTCGGAACGAGGACATCACCGTCTATGGCGACGGTTCTCAAACCCGCTCATTCTGCTATGTCTCCGACCTTGTGGAGGGATTGATTCGCATGATGGAATGCGACGGTTTCATCGGCCCGGTCAACATCGGAAATCCGGTAGAAAATACAATCCTTGAGTTTGCTGAAAATATCATTGCATTAACAGGCTCTAAGTCGAAGATCATCTTTCAGCCGTTGCCGCAAGATGACCCGAAACAGCGTCAGCCTGATATTTCCCGGGCTATAGAGAAACTTGGATGGAGACCGGCTGTAGACTTGGAACAGGGGCTCCGCACGACCGCCGGGTATTTCAAACAACTGGTTCAGCAGCGTATAGCTTGAATTCATTGACTTTTTAACCTAGAAAAAGCAGTTCATTACCGCAAAGACGCAAAGTTCGCAAAGAATTCAGATGGTTAACAAATACAATGTTGTCACCTTTTAGGTTAAAACCATTTTCCAATCATCGTGCTGATTTTCTTAGCGTTCTTGGCGTCTTTGCGGTTCAACTGCCGTTTTTAGGTCCACTTGCGTTGCTCCGGATAAAACACCTTTCGCGCCTGTCAGGTCTTTTGATTGAAACGCTCCCCAACTCTGGAAAGAACCATGTTCTACTTTGTCACATTCAAAAACAAATCCCCCTCATTCCCCCTTTACAAAGGGGGAGGTTCTAAGATCCCTATTTATAAAGGGAGAGGTTCTAAGATCCCCCCCTTTTTGAAGGGGGGTTAGGGGGGATTTGCCGTTAAGATGGCAATCTGACCAAGTAGAACCTGTACACATCAAAAATAATAACTTAACCATAATAATAAACTATGGTAATGTGTTAAAGATTTGCACCTAAGTTAGATTCGAGACAAACTTCCATATGGATAAGCATTTAACCTCGCAAAGTTTAGTACCCCTCTTCCGCGAACGCCGCTGGATATTCTGGTTAAAATTACTAGTTGATCTTATAGGGCTCCAGATGGCGTTGGGTACAGGATATTATGTGCGCCTGCTGTTTTCCAGTCGGTGGCCGATCAGTATTTCACCAGGTCAATATTTAGATTTGGCTTACGCAATGACTCTGTTACCGTTGGGCTTCTGGTTCATAAATCTATACCCAGGTTATGGATTGTCCCAGGTTGAGCGATTCAGACGTAGAGTTCGTGCAACGTTTATGTTTTTTCTTTTATTAATGGTATGGGAATATTTTACTGCTGATGTATTCTGGTCGCGCGGAGTACTTCTTTCTACATTCGTATTTGCCCTGATATTCCTCCCACTTTTACAGTCAATTCTCCGATATTTTCTGATTAAGCTGAATTTATGGGGTACTCCGGCTATCATTTTCGGCGCCGGATTGGTAGGATCTGCCGTTGTTAATTCTCTTAATAGAGATCCTGCTCTTGGCATTCAACTCATTGCCATTTTTGACGATGATAAGAACCTGTGGGGTAAGAACATTGAAGGTGTCCCCATAGTCGGTGGTATTGAAGAAGCAAGCGTCTTTTCGGATATGGCTCGTTATGCAATTATTGCCATGCCGGAGGCAGGTCGGGAGCAGATTGTGAAGCTGTCTGAATATCTCCCTTTCCCGAGAATAATGATAGTGCCTGACTTGCTTGGCTTGCAAAGCCTTTGGGTTGTGGTTCGCGACCTGGGGGGCATTCCGGGAATGGAGGTACGGCGCCAGCTGCTTATAAGACGGAACCTGATAACCAAGCGTGCTATTGATTATCTCCTGTCTGTTCCATTATTCCTGATAAGTCTTCCTATTCTGCTGATTGCTGCTATCTGCATCAGGATTATAAGCCCCGGATCACCCTTCTACACACAGGAAAGAGAAGGCGCCGGCGGTAAATCAATACGCATCCTCAAATTGCGTACAATGTATCAAGATGCTGAACAACTGTTGTCAAAGCACCTTGCTGAAAATGATCTGGCCAGAAATGAGTGGCAACAGTCTTTCAAATTGAAAAATGATCCCCGTATCCTGCCGTTTATCGGCAACTTACTCCGCAAGACAAGTCTCGATGAACTACCGCAACTCTGGAATGTACTGCGGGGGGAAATGAGTCTGGTTGGGCCGCGTCCTTTCCCTTTTTACCATCTGGACCCATTCCATGAAGAATTCCGTCATCTGCGGCGAAAAATCCAGCCTGGTCTGACCGGGCTGTGGCAGGTTTCTGCCCGTGGCGATGGTGATCTTGCCGTTCAGGAACGACTAGACACCTATTATATACGTAACTGGTCAGTGTGGTTGGATATCCTGATACTTGCCAAAACCATCCGAATTGTCCTGACCGGCAAAGGGGCATATTAAGGGAGCCGTAAAACTTGGTATATCAGTTTATTCCGACTCCCTAAAGCCAATTCATATTTCAGTTTTGATAGGTAGATCATTAATTCTAAAAACGGCAGTTGAACCGCAAAGACGCCAAGAACGCTAAGAAAATCAGCACGATGATTGGAAAATGGTTCTAACCTAAAAGGTGACGACATTGTATTTGTTAACCATCTAAATTCTTTGCGAACTTAGCGTCTTTGCGGTAATGAACTGCTTTTTCTAGGTTAATATTACAAAATCCAATCGAATTCATTCGGGAAATTCATGAAAGAAAATAACCCAAAATCAGCCAGTATCCTGGCTCTCCTGCTGATGCTTCTATTCACCTCCTCACCACTTTATGCTCTTTCCTCCGCTAATATCCCTATCGACAGTCCGGTCTATCTATATCTTGAAAAACTGGCAGGCTGCGGCCTGATCACCAGCGATATCAAGGGGATTAAACCGTTCAGCAAGTCTGAGGCCGCTCGGCTGGCGCTGGAGGCGGAACGCAACCTGTTGACGGTCGATTCAGCCCCCCCCGACTTTATCAATAAACTCATCAAAAATATTCGCGAAAATATCCCCCGCGAAATGTCCCTGTGGGATCAACCTGTCACGCAGCCACCGCTTTTTGACTATAATCCAGTCTCATTACTGAGTCTGCGCTACGTTTATCTGGATGGCGCTCCGCGTGATTACAACCGAACTTCCTGGGACTCGGCGCATCAATCGGCTTTTGGTTTCATTGGAGGTGATCTTCGCCCTCTTGGCAATGGCGGTCCTGTTACCGTTACCGGTACTGAAGGTACCCCGCTGTTTGAGAATAACAATGGCATCGTGTACCGCCGTGGCAGCAACGGCGAACTGCGTTGGGGAGCAGAAGGGTATTTCAGCGGCATTGCGACGGTATTGCTTGAACCGGTGGTTCTGGCGACAGGCAACGATACTAAAATTATCCTGAATCGTGGTTACGTCAAATTGGGTGGAGGTGGTCTGGAGCTTGAGGTTGGTCGTGACGAAAACTGGTTTGGACCTGGATATCGCGGTACAACGACTCTGACAAACAACGCCCGTAACTTTGACCTCGTTAAGCTCTCCAGCCCTGAGCCGATCAATATCGGATGGTTGAAGAGGTGGGTCGGCGATGTCAAATATTCGCTGATCGTATCCCGCTTTGATGATACGGACGCAGGAACTCCCAATCACCGACAGCCATATTTTCTTGGCGCCAAGCTATCGGTAAAACCGAACAGTTCGCTGGAGTATGGCGCAAATTTTGTTCGCCAGACAGGTGGCCCAGGTTTAACCGGTTCTTCTGATACTATTTTAGGTGGCGGCCACAATGACCATTCCAACTCCATCGCTGGTTTTGATCTTCGGTGGCGCATGCAGGGGTTGAGGAATACAGAGTTGTACGGGGAGTTTTCAGGTGAGGATAACGCCGGGGGGGTCTGGCCGATCGTTGAAAGCTATGTAGCCGGACTGTTTGTTCCATGCCTGACAGCTTCCTGCCGAGACGATTTCCGTTTTGAATATTTCTTTGGCAGTGTCATGCTTTACGGTGACTGGCAATATCCGCGAGGCTATGTCTTCCATGACATGACTCCAGGTCACTCCCAGGGAGGCGCCGGGGTTCAGGAATTCTTCGGTCGTTATTCTCATTGGTTTGACGTGCGTAATCGTCTGGCGCTGGAATATTTTTATACAGAGCGTGGACGGAGCTATCGTACAGCTGATCAGGTGATGGAGTCAAAACATGCCGGACGGGTTTTTTGGGATCTTCCGCTGTATGGTGATGTGAATGCCCAGCTGGGCTACGGAATCGAGAAAATCTCCAACCTGAATCTAGTGGATGGTGTGGAGAGAACGAACCATCTGTTGAAGTTTGAAGTGCGATACAGGTACTGAAACCTATATTTCGCACTATTTTTTGAGCCAATAGTGCCTTATTCACCCCTCCCTGAACTCATCCGAGTATATTCGGACCTGTAATGTCGTCACCTTTCGGGAACAATACGTTTTTTTGACAATCTTTGCATGTGTGTCACTTGAAACCACGGGTGACATAGGAAAGCACTTCCCCCATAAGACTATTGATCTCTGCATACACAGTGTTTCTCACAACCTGGATTTCAGATGCAGCTTGGATGTAAGTACCTGGAAGCAGCTCTTCGCTACAGTTGACCAAGATTGCTTGGACACCTTCCGGGGTTATTTCGAGATGGAACTGCAACCCGATGACATGCTGCCCGATTTGAAAGGCCTGGTTCTCACAGGCGAAACTTTTAGCCAATCGCACCGCACCAGAAGGAAGATCAAACGTTTCTCCGTGCCAGTGAAAAACAGTACATTTTTCAGGGAAGCAAAATGAGTTCATCATGTTTGGTGTTGATTCAATCTGAAACCATCCGATTTCCTTTTGAGGATTACTATAAACACGCGCTCCAAGCGCGCTGGCAATGAGTTGTGCCCCAAGGCAAACACCAAGGACTGAGAGACCTTGCTCAATTGCTTCGCGAATAAACAGTTTTTCCGGTTTAAGCCATGGCAGGGACGCCTCGTCATTAACGCTCATGGGGCCGCCCATCACAATAATGAGATCGAAATCTTTTGCTTGTGGCAGAGCATGACCCATGTAAAAACGAGTGTAGCTGACATCGGCACTGTGTTCGTCCAGCCATAGGGCCATACTGCCAATGCCTTCAAACGGCACATGTTGAAGTACATGAACTTTCATTCGTTCCTCCGCTTCATATCCAGCGTTGTCCGGTTAGGTAATTGCATTAGCGCTAAAACCCTGCCTTGTCCCCTCACCCGGCCTTCGGCCACCCTCTCCCAGTGGGAGAGGGGTTGATTATT
>JBAYZR010000130.1:0-9083 GCA_041672425.1 Pedobacter sp.
GGCCACGACTTTCCAGCTCCTTTGCCATTTCAAACGCCAGATTGCCTCCGCTTGAGTAACCCATTAGCATCAAGGAACCGTTTGGTTGCAGCTGTTCGATCATTTCGCAGTAACGCTGCAAACGATTATCCGATTCAATAAAAGTAAACCCGTGAAAGCATATATCATCCAGAAGTTCGGCAAGACGGCTGTAGGCAACTGGGTAGCCGTTAATGGGTGGAAAGACAAAGATATGATCTTTGCCGCCATCTTTCAGAAGCAGATGCGCATCCTCGCCGTATCCTTCCGCAAAAGCGGCAGTCCGCTCACACTCCAGCGCCAGTTCGCAGAGAGTGCTTTTTTGAAACAGGACCGGCAGCGGCAGCTGTATGCCGAGCTGTTGATGGACGGCTGCGACAACCCTGATGACTGCGATACTCTGTCCGCCGACATCGAAGAAGGAATCATGGCGGCATACGCCCGTTCGTCCCAGAACCTGTTCCCAAATGGCGGCAAGATTTATTTCCATTGGCGTTGACGGCAGCTCTCCGCCGCCTGCGGACAGCTCACGAACAATATCCAAGGTGGCAAGTCGCGTGCGGTCAACCTTGCCGTTAACGTTCTGCGGAAACACATCAAGCATAACAAAACGGGCCGGCAGCATGAAAGAGGGAAGCTGTTTGGCCAGCCCGGCTTTCAGGCTCACCAGATCCAGTTTTACGTCCGCCAGCAGAAACGCGACCAGTTCTCTGACCGCCCCATCCCCCCGCGCTACCACGACAGCGCCGTTGATGTCGGGATGATTGAGCAGAGCACTTTCCACCTCACTGCACTCTATCCGGAATCCACGCACCTTGACCTGACTATCCCTCCTCCCAAGAAACTGAACCGTGCCGTCAGCGAGCCGCCGTCCCAGGTCGCCGGTTCGGTAGAGACGCCGGCTGTTTTCGAATGGATGAGGGACAAAAACCGAAGCGGTCAACTCCGGATTATTGAGATACCCCCTGGCAAGTCCAGGTCCGGCAACACAGATTTCTCCGGAAACGCCGAACGGCACGAGCTGTTGCCGATCATCAAGCAGCTGCAGCTCACTGTTTGCCATGGGTGCGCCGATTGGAATCGAACCATGATACGGACGGTGTGGATCAACAGTGTGAATGGCCGAACAGACCGACGCCTCGGTTGGACCGTAGGCGTTGAACAGCGTTTTTCGTCTGGCGTAATAAATGACATCGGCGGCAATGGCCGCCTCACCGGCCGTAATTATAATCCGTAACGGGTCGAGTGATGCGCCTGTTGTCCGCAACGCGTTCAGGTAAACCGGCGGCAGCGTCGCCACCGTTGTTCCGGTTTCCTCCAGAAGGCGGGAGAACTGCACCGGATCGGCACTCTGGTCCCGGCGGGAGATCACCAGGGCTGCGCCGGAATGGAGCGCCAGAAAAATCTCCGACATGGCGCCATCAAAAGAGAATGAAGAAAACAGCAGGCAGCGGTCCGCCGGAGTGACGCCAAAGGTGCGGATCTGATCCAGAATCATGTTGACGAACCCCCCATGCTGTAGCAGCACTCCTTTGGGGAGTCCGGTAGAGCCGGAAGTGTAGATGATGTAAGCTGCCGAAGAGGCTGACGGAGGGTTCCGCAATATCCCGGCGGCTTCGCTCCGCATCAGCGCCGCTATCTCGATCACCGTGACTCTGTCGGCATATTTAGCCGCCTGCGCCGTAGTCTCTTCATCAACCAGAATGGTCCGCAGATCGCTGTCGGAGAGGATGTGACGGATGCGGCTCTCCGGCTGGTCAGGGTCGATCGGCAGGTAGACTCCGCCCCCTTTCATGATCCCCAACAGCGCTATGGGAAGTGATGATCCTCGACCGGTCATGACCCCTACGGCCTCTTCCGGTTTAAGGGCATGGCAGTTCTGCAGCTGAAACGCACATATCTCTTAAAGCCGGTCCAGCCTGGCATAGGAAAGGGTCTGATCAGTCGCCACAACTGCCACGGCATCGGGGAAACCGGTCACCCGATCCCGGAAAAGGTCAACCATGCTTTTTTCCTCCGGCCACGGCAGAACGGTTCCTGTTGCGCAGGTTTGCAGGTCGGCACGTTCCTCTTCAGGCAGCAGATCCAGACGATTGAGCGGCATGTGCGGTTCGGCGGCGACTGAGTCGGCCAGCTTTACAAACCGCTGCGCAATCCTGTTGGCTGTTTCCGGAAAAAACAGATCGGTCGCATACTCCAGCTCCAGAGCCAGGGCATCTCCGTCCGGAATAAAGTTGAAAGTCAGATCAAAGCGGCTTGTACCGGCATCAAGCGGCGCCGGTGAAACCTGTAGACCGTGGAAATCGGGAACCCCCTCAATCTCCTCATGGAATACCATCATGACATCGAAGAGCGGAGCATGTCCGGTATCACGGGGCAGCGCCAATTCGCCGACCAGGGAGTCAAAGGGGTAGAGCTGATGCTCGTAGCCGTCCAATGCGGTCCGGCGAACCTGGGTCAACAGTCCGGTAAACGGCGCATCCGGGGTTATCCGGCTGCGGAGTGCCAGGGTGTTGACAAAGAAGCCGACCACCTCCTCAATCTGCTGGAGAGGACGTCCGGCAACCGGAATTCCCACGGTGATTTGCTCCTGTCCCCCCAGCCGGTGCAGCAGTGTCTTGAGCAGCGCCAGCAGCACCATGAAGATGGTCGCATCCTGGCTCCGCGCCAGTTCTCCCAGCCGGACAGTAGTTGCAGCCGGGATGGTAACCGCCACGATGGCGCCACCGTCACGCCGTATGGTCGGCCGTGGAAGATCGGTCGGCAAATCCAGCGGCAGCGCGGGTTCTGACAGAACGGCATGCCAGTACCGCCGCATATCTTCCCAGGCTCCGGCGGCAAGAAGATGATTCTGGTGATGAGCCCATTCCTTGTACTGCACCGGCAGCGGCACGGTTGGGGTGTTCATCCTCTCCGAGTGAATCCGGTACAGCCTGGCAAGTTCATGCAGCAGAATCCCCCATGACCAACCGTCGCCGACGATATGGTGCATCACCAGCAACAGCAGCCCCTCGTTCTGCCCGGTTTGATAAAAACATACCTTTGAGAGCGGCCCTGCTGCAAGGTCAAAGGGGATAGCCGCCTGTTGCCGGGCCAGACTGAGCGCCTGTAGCCAGGGCGCTGCCCGGTCCCGCAGATCAACAATCGACAGGAGATCCGTAGCTTCCGGCAGTATCACCTGAACCGGCAGGCCGTCCTGTTCCGGGAAGATCGTTCGTAGCGCTTCGTGCCTGAACGCAAGATCTGCAAAGCTTTTTCGCAGGACAACCAGATCAACAAACCCTTCCATCTTCAGAGCCACCGGCATGTTATAGGTCGATGAACCGGGAGCCATCCGCTGTAGCATCCAGAGACGCCGTTGCCCGGAAGAAACCTCATACCACGGCTGCCCCGCCAGCGGTGTCAACTCCTGTTCCGCTACAGTGCCCCCCCCCAACGCTGCGGCGAATGTTGCGGGGGTTGGATTCTGAAAGATCAGCGTCAGAGGAATCTCCTGCCCTAGTTCCTTGGCGATAGCCGAGGTGATGCGGATCGCCTTGATACTGTGCCCCCCCAGATCAAAAAAATTATCATGTATCCCCACTTGTTCGATACCGAGAATCCGTTGCCAGATCGCCGTCACGCTCGCTTCGGTCTTAGTGCGAGGAGGAACGAACGAACCGGCGACCGCCGCTTCCGTGCCAGCCGCTCCGGCTTTCGGCAGCGGCAGCGCCTTACGGTCAGTTTTACCATTGGGGGTGAGCGGCACCTTGTCGAGAGTCAGATAATATGAGGGGAGCATGTAATCGGGGAGAGATTCCATAAGCTTGTCACGGAGCTCGGAGGGTGAGGGAACGGCATCGCCATCAGGCACAAGATAGGCGGCAATCTCGTTCAGCCCGTCAATTTCGACAACATGGGCCACCGCCTCTTTGATGCCGGGAATCTTCTGTAGCGTCTGCTCAATCTCGCCGGTCTCGATCCGGTAACCGCGCACCTTGACCTGATTGTCCATCCGACCGCCGCACTGTATGGAGCCGTCAGGGAGAAACCGTCCCAGGTCGCCGGTACGGTAGATCCGCTCATCGGGACACACAGGATGTGGTATGAAACGGTCAGCGGTCAGCTCGGGGCGGTTCCAGTAGCCGCGCGCCACCCCCTGCCCTCCGATGCAAATTTCACCCCAGACACCGACCGGAGCGATGTCACCGGTTGGCGAGAGCATCAGCAGATCCTCGTCAACCAGAGGGGCGCCAATAGTCAGGCGGGCGTTGTTCAGCCGGGCGGTGGTTGACCAGATGGTCGTCTCGGTCGGGCCGTAGACGTTGAACAACGCCGTATCCGGCAATCCCTTCAGGCGTTCGAACAGGTTCTCCGGGAGCGGTTCACCGCCGACAAGAAGCGCCTTCAGCCCGGAGAGCGCCGCGACGTCAACCTCCTCCAGCATCAGCTTGAGGCGCGACGGCGTTATCTGTAGTACATTGACGCCGTTACACCCGAGCAGGGCCGCAGCCTTGCCGGGGTTGTTGGCGACAGCATCCGAAGCCAGCACAACCGTCATGCCGGACATCAGCGAACAGATCAGCTCCAGCACCGATATATCGAAGGTAATGGTGGTCAGCGCCAGGATGGTGTCGCCGGAAGCCAGCCCGTAAATTGCAGCCATGTTCCGGTTGAAGCTGATCACATTGCGCTGTTCCAGCATCACCCCCTTGGGGAGGCCGGTAGAACCGGAGGTATAGATCAGGTAGAGCAGGTGGTCCGGTCGGGTGGTGCGGAGCGGATTGGCCGTTGCGGCGGCAGGGAGTTGATCAAGTTCGATGATGACGGCATCAGGGGTAATGCCGGAGAGGCCGCCCCGGTGCTTCTTCTCCGTCAGCAGCACACGGCAGCGGCTGTCTTCCAGCATATAGGCGATGCGGGCGGCTGGAAAGGCCGGATCCAGCGGCAGATACGCGGCGCCGGACTTGATGATTCCCAGAAGGCCCGCCATCATACGCTCGGAGCGATCCATCAGGATTGCGACCACTTCATCGGGCCGCACCCCGCACCGCTCCTGCAGATGGTTTGCTACCCGGTTGGCCGCCTCGTTCAACTCCCGGCAGGAGAATTGCCGGAATTCGAAGATAAGAGCGATCCGGTCCGGGTTTGTCTCTGCCTGGCGTTCAAGCAGATCGGCCACGGTTTCTGTCGCCCCCTCCCCCTGCGGGCGGTTGAATACCGTCAGGATCAGCTCCTTTTCTCGAGGGGAGAGGATCGAGAGTCCGGCGCAGGGAACATTTTGACGCTCAAGCAGGGTATCAAGCAACTGCTCCAGGCTCCAGGCGGCCCGCTGTATCTGGTCATGATCATAGACCGCCGGATCATAACCCATTTTGAAGGTAATCTCCCTCCCCGGCATGATCGAAAGCTCGAATGGGTAGTTGGTATTTTCCCGCATCTCGGCGCCGGTAATCGCAAAATCCCGGCTGGAAGGCCGGTCAACGCCGGTAATCCGTTCATCCAGCGGATAGTTTTCGAAGATAAGGATATGGTCAAGAAGCGCCTGTTTCAGGGTGGTTTCCGCCTGAATATCGGCCAGCGAACACCAGTGATGGCGGGAAGCCGCCAAAGTCTCCGCCTGGACGCTCTTCAGCAGTTCAGGCACGGTAACGACACCGTCAATTCTGATGCGTACCGGCACTGCGTTTATGAAGAGCCCCACCATCCCCTCAACCCCCTTGAGGTCATCGGGACGCCCCGACACAGTGGCGGCAAAGAGGGCTTCATCAACGCCGTTGTAGCGGCAGAGCAGGATTCCCCACACAGTTTGCAGCAGCACGTTCAGCGTTACGCCGTTTTCAGCGGCCAGCGCCGCCAGCGCCTCACTCCGCCGTTGATCTAGACTAAAAACCAAGCTTCCCCGCCCTGTCGGCGCCACTTCGTTAAGCGGGAAACGCGGGATACCGGTTGTCTGTGAAAATCCGGCAAGATACTCCCGCCAGAAACGACGCGATGCTTCCTGATCCTGCTTCCCGATCCAAGTGACGTAACTGGAAAAGGGCGCCGGTTCCGGCAGGGTGTGCTCTGTTCCCTGCACGAGAGCCGTATAGATTTCCAGCAGCTCTCCCTGGAGAATTCCGACTGACCAGCCATCCAGAATAATGTGATGGTGACTCCAGATCACCTCTGTTTCGTCATTCGCAAGAGAGACCACCGCCACTCTGGTCAGAGGATCCCTGGCAAGGTTGAACGGCGTGGCCCGGTCCTGTTCCTTCTGTGAGACGATCCGCGCCTCCGCTTCATCCCGTGCCAAACCCCGAAGATCAACGGCGCTGAAGTCAACCCGCCACTGTTTCAGCACAATCTGTAGCGGCCTCGGAACGTCGCGGTGGACAAAGACCGTACGAAGCGCGTCATGCCGCCGAAGCAGTTCCTCCCATGCCTTTTGAAAAAGCGCAATATCAAACCGGCCCCTGACACGGTAGCAAAGCTGCTCGAAATACGAGGAACCGACCGCAAGAAGGGCATGGAACAGGATACCTTCCTGAAGTGGGGTGAGGGGATAGATGTTTTTGACATTGGCTTTAGATATCATGCGGTTGATTATGACTCCTTCAATCGGTTGCCGGAGTTTGCGGGATGGGTGCGCTACGCTTTATCCAGCAGTTTTCCTTCCCGGAACTGCTCCTCAAAATAGGCCCTTACCTTTACCGGATCGAAATCCAGGAAGGTACCGCCGATGGCAAAATGCTGGATGAAGACCCGCCCCACCGCATAGGTAATCGCCATGTTGGCGACCGGCATGACGGTCAGCGACAACACCCCGAACAGCGGGAACATCTTGAGGGCGCTCCCCCCCACGTATCCGGCATTCAAACCACCGATCAGCGCCGCCACCGCGGACTTTGAGCGCTGCTCATTGAACGGTATGCCATAAATGGCCGCAAGCTTCTTCAACATGGCAATCTGAACTGCTGTCATGGCGACCACGTCAACCACCGGTATGGGCAGCAGTCCAACTCCGGCCGCCCATGCCGACGACTTGCGCACAAGCTTTAAGGCATCACGGTACAGCTCGTCACATTTCTGTTCTGATGATTTCACAACCGGCAGATCAACGGTCTCCTCAATGGTAACGCTTTCCATAGTTGCCGGTTCACTCGCCTCCTCCGGCACGGACGCTTCCTCTGGTGACATTTCATAGATCCGCTTCCTGTTGCGCTGTGCCTTTCCCTTTTCCGTTGTCTCATCCATGACTGCTCCTTTCGTTTTAGAGTAATATCTCCAGCAACTCGGCTGCTGGTGGCGATCACCGTCAGCGGCACATGCGGAACCAGTCCCTGATGCTGATCAGGGCAAATGAATATATGTCCGCCCGCCTCCATCAGTCGTCATAGCCTAACCCTTCCAACAGCGCATCAAGTTGATCAATATCGAGTCCGTCATAGCTGATATCGCTGGGGGTGATCACCGCATCTTCCACCCGGCAGCAGTGGTCGATCAGTTTTCGGAGATGTCCCAACAGACCAGCGGCAAGCAGCTCCGCACTCCCGGCCGGTATCAACCTTCGATCATAACGAAAGTTGACGGAGAGCACCCCCCCTATGACGGAACAGGTGAAATCGAGGTCAAAAGCCGCCTCGATCTCCGGCCCCACGGCCGCCCCGTGCGGTTCTGCCGCAGGGAAGAAGGGCCCGGTTCCGAAGTCGGCGTCAAAGGCGCCAAGATAATTGAAACTTATCCGGGGCAGAGGTGGCAGTTCAACTCCCTGTTTCAGGCTGTCCGGGGTCAGGCGACGCAGCACTCCGTACCCGAGGCCGTGGTTCGGAACGGCCCGGATCGATTCTTTGATTACCCGGAGGCGGTAGCCAGGCTCATCGCGTTCCGGCAGTTCCAGCAGGTGGGGAAACAGGGTGGTGAACCACCCCACGGTGCGCGAGATATCCAGATCTGTCCCGATATCCTCCCGGCCATGCCCTTCAAGGGTAATCAGATGACGACTGGAACCGGTCCACTCCTGTAGTGCAAGAGCCAGGGCGGTCAGCAGCAGGTCGGCGGCATCGGTATGGTAGGCTAGATTGGCCTGGGTCAGCAGCTGCGCTGTCTCTTCGGCGGACAACCCGAGCTGAATTTCGTCAAAGTCCGCGGCACGCCCATTACGCCGATCCGGCACGATCAACAGAGGTAACGGAGCCACAGCGCTCCGGGCGATGCGCTGCCAGTAAACGTTTTCCTTCAGCAGCGTTTCACCGGCGGCATATTCGCACAGACCTTCACTCCAGAGTTTGAAGGAATCGCTCTTGCGGGGAAATGCGGGCGGTTCACCGGACACAAGACTGGCATACCCGGAGAGAAGATCTTCGGCAAGTATCCGCCATGAGACCCCGTCAACAACCAGATGGTGAATTACGATCAGCAGACGATCCCCATCCGGCAGCCGGTACAGCGCGCCGGCCAACAGTGGCGGAACAGAAGGATCAAACCCGGCCTGAAGCGAAGCGGCGTGACGTTCCAGCTCCGCACGCGGTTCGTCACTGCCGCGCAGGTCAACCGTTTCAAAACTGGGAGCCATTATATCGACCTGATTTTCCTGCCGCCAACCCGCTTCATCGTGGGTGAAGCGAATCCGCAGGGCATCATGATGAATAACCAGAGCGCCTAACAGCGAGCGCAATACCTGCTCGTCCAGCCGGTCACGAGAACCTAGCAGGATGGACTGATTATAGTGGTGGAAACCGTGCCACTGCTGTTCAAAGAACCACTGCTGCACCGGTGTCAACGGGATCGGACCGCTGACGGCGCTCTGATCTGCGATACGCTCAAGCTTCGTGACTCTGCCGACCAGTCCTGCCACAGTGGGGAACTGGAAGATATCCAGCATCTCCATCTTCAGCCCTCGCTGCTGTAGACGGGAACCGACCTGAATGGCCCTGATCGAGTCGCCGCCCAGGGCAAAATAGTTATCGTGGATGCCTATCCGGCTACGCCCCAGCACCCCCTCCCATACCTCGGCCACAATCTGTTCCAGTTCGTTGCGCGGAGAAACATGAACTGTACCCAGATCAAGGCCCTGGAGCTGTCCTGAGCGGGGATCGGGAAGTGCC
>JBAYZR010000131.1:0-9079 GCA_041672425.1 Pedobacter sp.
TAAGTGATTAATTGCTGAACCAGCAGTTGGTCACTCAATCAATTAATCTGTCATTACGAGATGAGGCCATATTTTCTAATGCCGCTCCAAACTCCTTGGCGAATAACTCCGGATCACACAACGAAGAATCAGCCAGAATCCTCCGCAGCGATGAATGCAGCTTCCCCAGTCGTTCCGGGTTGTTTGCCAACCCTTCAGCCATATTAATATACTCGTTTGTTGATGACGCAACCAGTTCAGGCAGGCCAAGCCGCGTCAGTATACTAGCGCCAACTCTGACGGCATGACGTTCACCAGACAACGTTATAACAGGCACCCCCATCCATAAGGCTTCGAATGTCGTAGTAGTTCCATTGTACGGGAACGTGTCAAGGGCAATGTCGATTTCATTGTAAACAGCAAGATGCCCTTTAGTATCCGGGACTACCGGCCTGACTTCTATCCTGTCTCTGGCTATGCCGAAATCGGCAAAGTATCCGATAAAACGCTCCGCCGTGGCATAGTCGGCGAAGTTATGGCATTTCAATATGAGTCGCGAGTTCCTAACTTTTCTGAGAATACGTGCCCATACCGCAATAACACAAGGGGACATCTTGGAAATATTGTTAAAAGAACCGAACGTGACATACCCATTAGTTAGTTGCGGCGACGAACCATTTTCCGGAGCATTTTCAAGCGGTAGATAACAAAGAAAACCATTTTTCAGGCGGATCAGTTTTTCCGAATGCAGGCTATCGGCAACCCCTGCCGGATCGGAGATATCATCTGTCAGGCGGAAATAAATGCTTGAAAGCCCTGTTGTGTTTGGATAGCCGAGCCAAGTGCCCTGAATCGGGGCTGCATGCCCGGTAAAAACCCGCAAACGGTTTCCACCGGTATGTCCTGCCAGATCAATCAGAATATCAATCCGATCCGCACGAATTCGTTCGATAATAGCCTGATCTTCCAAAAGTGACGTTTCAATCCAATGCCCCGCCAGACTTTTGAGACGTTCTGTGACTACATCAGGCTTCTCTACATCCGAGTAGCAAAACGTCTCGAATTTATTGCCGTTAATACATTTTAGAAGAGGCTCAAAAAAGTAACTCACGGAATGAGCTCTGAAATCACTTGAAACAAACCCCACTCTAATTTTCTTGTCCACTTGGTCTTCTGACTGGATCATTCGTTCATCACAGAACTCTTCTCCACAATTCTCGAGACGATGCATCGCCTCCCATTTCAGACTCTCGGCAACAATTTCCTCTTGCGAGCATCGCTCAGAATAGTTCATTGCCATCAAAAGGTTGGAATGAGTATTGTAGTTTTTCGGGCCGACATCAATCGCCAAACGTAAACAGGTGATCGCTTCTTCAACCAGTCCCTGAGATAACCTGACCGCACCCAGGGCGGTCAGGATCAAAACATGATCGGGATAACGCTTCAAGCCCCATTTACACAACATTTCCGAAATATTAAGAAGAGCTTGCCTTCTCAACACCTTCACACGATTTGCCAGATTCATTCCAAGGCTTTTAAAATCGCCATCAGGGGCAGCAATAAGGTAATTGTCATAGCATCCCGGCATTTGAAAAGAATCTCCCACGTCTGTAGCGTCTGCCATTTTTTGCCATGGAATCAGCCGAACCCCTTCATATGCCAGCTCGACTGGCATGCCGTACTTGATCTTGAATCGGGCCCAATTTTCATAGACTCTTGCCCAACGCCGATTGGTTTTGGCCGTACGCTCGGACTCTGATAAATAATCAAGGTTGGCTGTGTGATGGTGAACAGCAAAGGCGCCACGGGCAAGAACCAGCTTAAAACCGGCTCTCTTGGCCCTCAGTCCAAGGTCTTGATCGGCAAAATATCCGTAAAAAACCGGATCCAGAGTACCAATGGTGTCAATTACCTTACGCGAAACAAGAAATGCATCGCCAGTCAGGAAATTTTCAAAAACCAGCTCATCCCCTTGCCTCTGATTGACTCCCTCTGAAAAGAGGAATATCTCTTCATAACTGTTCAGTTCAGGATCCGGTGTTATATTGTGCTCTGCCAAACCATTATCCACAAAGTTGGAACAACCACGGACAATACCGAATTCCTCAGAATGCTGTGCAACCTCCATAAGCTTGTAAATGTAGGTGGGAGACACAATAATGTCGTTAGAAAGAAAAATTACATAATTGCCACCGGCATGGGAGAGGATCGCGTTCAGACTGCCGCTATACTCTAAATTTTTATCAAAACTGAATATCTTTGTATTGGCATGATAATCGGCAGCTTTGCAAAAGAGCTCAAGGGTTTGATCTTGTGAGTAGTCATCAACAAGGATCAGTTCGTAGTTTCCTTCTACGCTTAAAAAAAGCGCATTGAGCGCCTTCAGTGTGATTGCATGATTTCCATGCGCGGAAATACCGATTGTCACCTCGCTGTCGAGCAACACGCGTGGAAAACTTACCAAAGGCTCCGCAGGAAACTCAAAATCTATTTTTGAATCAGGAATCAACTCACGCCCGCTTCGCATATCGACCAACCTTATCTCTCCATGACTGCCAAATATTTCGATAAATTTCCTCAAGTCTCCGGGTGAACCTGACTCCATCGCAGAGCGGAGATGACGACATCCTTTGGCGTAAACCCTGCCTGAGCGCTGCCAGGCCTTCCAGATCCCTGGACAATTGCACGGCACAATCTATATATCCGGAAGTAGTGCCAGAGGCCAGTTCATCCAGGCCGATTACCTTCAAAAAACCCTTTGTTTGACGACTGACCGGTCGATCACCAGCCAGCGTGACAACCGGAACTCCCATCCAAAGCGCCTCACAGCTGGTAAGTCCACCAGTATAAGGAAACGGGTCAAGTGCAATGTCAATATCGTTGTACTCGTCTCTCATGATAAAAAGAGGGGACTGTCCTCGGAATTCAATCTGCCTTTTCGGGATGCCGTACATCGAAAACAGCATCCTGTAATAATCGCGGATAGAACCGTCATTAAGCGTCTTCCACTTCAGTACAAGCTTCGAATTCGGCATTTTTTTCAGGATGGCCGACCAGATCTCAATGACCTCTGGCGTCAATTTGGCAATATTATTGAAACAGCCAAAGGTAACATAACCGTTTTTAAGAGCAGGAAGCATTTCTACATCCGGACAGATAATGGGCGGAGTATAGCAGAAACGGCTGTCAGGCATTCTTATAACGGTCTCTCGATACCACTGTTCACAACCCGGTGGAACGGTATCGTTATCAGATATGACATAGTCCATATTCGCAAGACCGGTTGTGTTGAAATAACCCAGCCATGATATCTGTACTGGCGCTGCCCGGCGTGAAAAGAGCGACAGGCGATTTCCGCCGGTGTGCCCTGACAGATCGACAAGCAGGTCTATCCGATCATCCTGGATCAGAGTCAACAGATTATTGTCAGACATTCCCTCAATATCTCGCCAATGTTCGACATGTTTGACAATCTCCCGATTGACTTCATCATCTTTTCGCTTGTTGCAGTAACAGAACACCTCAAAATCCTGCCGGTTGTAATTGCAGGCATTTGCCTGGAAAAATATGCCGACCGGATGATGGTGAAAATCCGCCGAAACATAGCCGACGCGCAAACGCCCCGATTCCTGATACCGGTCACTAAAATCCAGCCAGGACGGTTGTCCGGCGTACCTGGCATCCCACCGGCAGCTTTCTTCAAAAATATCCTGTTGGCTGTATGCTGAAACGTAGTTCATTGCAAACAAAATATTGGATTGAATAGCGGAATCGCCCAAGCGCAATTCCCGGGCATGTTTCAGCGATTCAATCGCCCCGGCAGCGTCTCCGTTGGCCAGCTTGAGTCCGGCTATCAGACATACCGGCTCGGCTGCGGTTGGATTCATTTGCGCTGCTGTCTCATACGATGCCAGAGATTCCAGAAACAGCCCTTTTTCCCGACAGGCATTGCCCAGATTCAGATAAGCATCCGGGTTATCCAGCATCAATTCGGTGGCTTTGCGACAGATTCTGACAGCTTGGGGAAAATGCCCCATCTCTGTAAGCAGCTTTCCGAGGTTATTATGGGCTTCACCAAAAGCCGGATTGATACGGATTGCCCTCCTAAGGCTTGTCAATGCCTGCCGCTGGAAATCCTTGCCAAGTACACCCAGTGATAATCCGAGATTGTTATGCGCCTCAACAAAATCCGGTTTTTTGCGAATAGCCAGTTTAAAAAGAGATACCGCAGAGACATGGTCCTTTTCGTCCATACGGTTAATGCCGGCATTGTAGTATTCTCCGGCAGATATTGCACTATGGGGGCGCAAAAGAGTCATTTTTTTATGTTTGCGGCACCATTCCTGCCATATCTCCCGGTAGGCCCATTCCAGATTGCGAGTAAACAGCACACCGTCGCAGAGCGGTGAAACCGCTAACCTGTTCCGGAGCGAAGCCCTCAGATGTGCCAGGGCGTCTATGTTCTCCGCCAGACTCTGAGCTTTATGAATAAAATCAGATCGTGAGTTACCCGTCAGCAACCCGGCCAGTCCGCAAGAGGTCAACAGAGAGGCCGACTGTCTGCTGATCGGAGTTTTGCCGGTCATGGTTACAACCGGAACTCCCATCCACAAGGCCTCACAGGTTGTGGCTCCACCATTGAACGGAAAGGTGTCCAGCGAAATATCAATATCGCCATATTCCGCCAGCATCTGCGGATGTGGAGACTCTTTCCTTACTTCAATGCGGCCTATGTCCACGCCGTTTTGCTCGAATTGTTCCAAAAGATGTTTTTTTACACTTTCTGTCCCCAATGCCGCCGTCTTGAGAACAATTCGCGATTCGGATACTTCCCTGAGTACAGCACTCCACAATGACACGGTTTCCGGCGTTATCTTGCTCAATTTGTTGAACGAGCCGAATGTGATAAAACCATTGCGCAATGCTGGCAGAGGCGCAATCTCCGGAGCATAGCCAGGAGGTTCATAGCAGAAACGACAGTCAGGTAGCCGCAGGATATGCTCGGTAAACCAGCGTTCCTCTCCGTGGGGTATGGTAATAGCGTCGGAAATCAGGTAATCGATAGACTTCATACCGATTGTGTTAAAGTAGCCGATCCATGAGACCTGAACAGGCGCTGGCTTGCGGGCAAAAACAAGCAGCCTGTTCAGTGAGGTGTGCCCAGAGAGATCAATCAGAATATCGATTCCATCCAGTCTGATCATTTCATCGACACACTCGTCAGGAAGCGATTCGATGTTGCGCCAGTTATCTGAAAGATCCATCAACGTGCGCGTCATTTCGTCGAATCGGTTGAAATTACTGTACAGATATATCTCAAATTTCTCCCGATCATGATGCTCTATAGTCGGCTTGAGATGATAACTGACCGGATGCAGTTTGAAATCACCAGAGACATACCCGATTCGCAAACGTCTGGCTGGCACAGGAGCATTCAGATAAGGCCTGCGAATGAATTTACCGGTAGCATGCTGTTTCTCCCAACGCCTGCTTTCCCGGTAAATAGCCGGTTGTGTGATCCTTGCAAGAAAATTCATCGAAAATAGAACATTCGTATGAGCGTTAGAGGAACCCGGCGCAAATTCAAATACTCTCGAATAGCTGCGGAAGGCCTCTTCGGCGTTTCCCCTCCCCGCATGAACATTCCCCATCATCATGTGGTTTTCAGGCTGTTGAGGGTTAATCTCTAATGCCATGCTGCAAGCACCAAATGCTTCATCAAGTAGTTCGTAATTCAAGAATGCCAATGCCAAGTTTCTATAAGCAGTATCATTGCCAGGTTCAAGCTTTATCAACTGTTGATAACAATCTACCCCCGCTTTATAGTTCTTTCCATCGGTGTATATGTTGCCAAGATTGTTATAGGCGCCAGCAAAATCTGGTTTCAAATCAAGTGCTTTTCTGATGTATGCAATTCCCTCTTCACTCCTGCCCAGTTTGTGGAGCACAACGCCAATGCCATGCAATCCCCGCAGATTATCGGATTGTTCTGCAAGGATGTTTTCATAGACGGCAAGAGATTCTGCATATTGGCCAGTTGAGTGCAAGGCAGCAGCCTCATCACAGAGGCAACTCAACTCATCTGGTTTATATTCGTTGTTTTCCTTCATAAACCTTCCTGTTTGAGGTGCTCAACCAATTTCGCAGAAAAATCCCTGTAGGGGCTGTTAATTGCAAAAGCACTATTTGCACGGATAAAATAGCCAAGTGCTATTTTTTTGTCATTGAAATCCAGCGCCTTCTTGCCAAGATTGTAAAACACCATCGGATCTGTTGAAATTTTATCGAGAAGCAAATCACTTTCCTTGATCTTGTTGATCAAAATGCTGCGCCGGGCAAGGTTTTTCTCGTCTTTCAGCATGATCTCAAGATGGCGGGTCATTTGTTTAATGGCAACAGCGGATGAACGGTTGGTCTTATTAATAACAGTTTCATAGAGTTCCAGCGCCTCCTTATGCTTCCCCTCGTTAGCCAGAATCCCGGCCATGATCAGATCCGCATTCTCGTCATACTTGATTGAATAGAGTGAATTAGCAATTGCATACTGTCGTTTTGCTCCATCAATATCACCCGCCACGTTTAAGGCATACATATACATATCACGCAACCGCCTTGCTTTTGGGGACTTGCTGACAGTATCTTCCAGCAGCGTAACATTTTTTTGCCAGACAACATTTCTGGAATATGTCTGCCAACTGAAAAACAGAATTACTGCTGCTATAACTGCAAGGTACGCATTAGTAGTCAGACGCCGCAGTGGTGGATTGGCATCAATATAGATCAGAGCAGAAATGATCCAGAACGCACTTGAACTATAGATATACCGTTCGGCATATCCGGTCCAGGCAATTGTCCCGAAGGCAAAGGGAAGCGCTGGCAACAGCATACAGAATCCGGCAATAAAGAAAGCCCCTCCTGAATTCAGCCGGGTAAGCAGACGAAGACAGATCAGCAGCAACAATATTCCGGCCAGGTCATACAGCGGATCAATTTCGAGAATATAAAAATTGAGCGGTAACGGTAGAATAAATTTTTTGAAATAAAACCCGGTCGCGCCCAGAAAAAGCGATATGCTGTAGCCCATGTCCAGAAGCATCAACTTCAATGTATGACCGATCTTGCCAGCATCGGATCTGAAGACAATTTTTCTCAGAATAATATAAAACGCTGCTGTTGAAATCAGGCATGCCAAAAAAAACAGAATGCTTTTCAAGTGGTAACCGGAGAAAACTTTTGGGCCCCGGCATGCCAGCATCACCACAGCGTAATAAATCGCGCAACCAGCCAGCGCCAGCCAGTAATTGCCGACATACAGAACTTCAATCGTTATTACCGAAAAAACAATCAGTAAAAAGGGCCAACCAAAAGCCCTGAATGATGACTTTGAACTATGTCCCGGAATCATTTCAGTCTGTGCCAACTGCTCGCAATCGTTCCTGGCATGCAGAATAAACCAACTGGCCAGAAACATGCCGAATGACGATTCTTTTGAAAGCACTCCCAGAAAAATACAAATGGCGGCAGATAGCAAATATCTCTTCAAACCAGACAATCGGTACAACATAAGCAAGGCAGCAGTCAAAAGCACAAAATTTCCGGCCAGCGGATCTGTGCGACCTGAAATCCAATTTACTGACTCGGTAGCGATTGGATGGAGAGCGAAAAGGGCAGCAGCGACAAAGGGAAGATAGCTGTTAATGCCCTGCCGGTTGCGGTTCACAATACCTGCAATGTAGAATAGCAACAGAACATTAATCAGGTGCATGACGATATTATCAAGGTGCATCGAGCGCACATCGAGATCCCAAAGCATCCGATCCAGATAATAGCTCAAGCCGACAAATGGGCGATAGTATCCACCGTTCTCAACCTGCGGCAAAAAAACAGTAGTCAGGCTGACCGGATCAGAATTGAACATTCCATTCAACATCTCCTGATCATCTACCAGTGAGACTTCGGCAGTCAGTGTCGGGTAATAAACCATCAGGACAAGAAAACAGAGCAGCAGTATTTGGTAGGGCTTGCGTATGCTCATGGATCACCAAAAAAAAAGGGTTGGCATAATTGCCAACCCCCAAATCTGAACAGAAGACGAATTACATTGATGTCCAGGCAGCCGAGCTCAATACGTCGCTTGTTGATGAAGCTTCAGGTGTTGTACCAACTACGACAGTCTTGTACCACATCTTCGGATCAGAGCTGTTTGTTGCGAAAATGCGGTCGCCACTGGAATGCTGCGACTTGGCACTATAGGATGTAGCAATACTGTTAACCGTAACAGTAACCTTGCTTGACGGTGAATATGTTCCACCACCCAAAGTGACAGGCCCTGAAATTGTAGAGGCAGCATAAGCAGAAGCCGCGCAAGCGGTAAGTGCTATCACAAAACAGATCTTGAATAGATTTTTATTCATACAATCGACTCCTTTCTTTATGATTTTTACTACATTAGGGTGTATGCCTGCCTATCAGCAAAATCTGACTCCATCTGGGTCTTGAAATTTCTCAAGTCACTGGTAGCGGCCGAGTTGAAACCTTTGATGCGGTATGCCGAGAATTGAGGAATGGCCACTGCGGCCAGGATGCCGATGATCGCAACAACAATCAGCAGCTCGATCAGGGTAAAACCTTTTCTGTTTCTGATTTTGTTAAGCATGTTTTTCTCCTTTCGTTTGTTGTTTGCTCTGCAAGAGAGATGTTTGATCTGCATTGAGTTGGATGTGGACATATTAAAGCAAAATCAATACCACTTCCAACAAAAAACATAATACACATACATATTCCTCAATTACAATCGACTACCAGTTCACCCGAACAAACCATCTTCACACATTCACCAATAACGTCACGGCATATGACAATAATTGTCAGTTGTATATT
Source organism: Pedobacter sp. (assembly GCA_041672425.1). Lineage (GTDB taxonomy): Bacteria > Desulfobacterota > Desulfuromonadia > Geobacterales > Pseudopelobacteraceae > JACPFJ01. The sequence continues at coordinate 8,860 of JBAYZR010000131.1, forward strand.
TTATATTCAAGCGGCTTTTCTGGCTTCGCGTTTGCGAGGCGATTTATGCAGCTCTGTATTGTTACGGTGAGCAATAAGCTCGTCATTCATTACGTCAAGTCGAGCATCAATACCGTCAAGGCGGTTGCTCAAGTTAGTTTCAACAGCATCAATCCGATTACTCAATACTGATATTTTGAGGTGATGTCCCCATATCATTGACATAATGCCGGGTAAGCTA
>JBAYZR010000132.1:0-9045 GCA_041672425.1 Pedobacter sp.
GCCCGCTCTATGGTTATGCCGAATTTGGCGTTCTTCAGGCCAGTAGTGATGTAGGGATGGGTGCCGGGGTCAACGTCCGGGTTAACGCGGATGGCGATACCAGCCTTCTTGCCCATGCGGGTAGCTATTTCCGAGAGACGGGTCAGCTCCTGCTCCGACTCGACATTGAACATCAGGATGCCGGTGTTCAGGGAATACTCGATTTCGTCATCCTTCTTGCCGACGCCGGAATATACCACCTTCTTGGGATTCACGCCGGCCTTGAGGGCACGAAACAGCTCGCCGCCGGAGACTATATCCACACCGCCGCCCAGTTTGATGAAGGTTTTGAGTACCGACTGGGTTGAGTTGGCCTTGACCGAGTAGCAGATGGTGTGGGGCATGGTGGCAAAGGCATTGTCAAAGGCCTTGTAGTGGCGTTCCAGCGTGGCATGCGAGTAGATGTAGACCGGCGAGCCGACCTTGGCTGCAATATCCTTGATAGCCACGTCCTCGGCGAATAGTTCGTTACCTTTGTACTGAAAATGGTTCATTGAGTCCTCCCCTGTATGGAAAATTGTATGTATGCGCAACTAGAAAAAAGTGGGTATTTATATCACAGAGAGGGGGAAAAGTCAAAATCTATGAGAAAATTTGGGGGAGTAAAACCCTCCGAGGTTTTTAATACCTCGGAGGGTTGCGTCAGAATGTATTTATACGGTGGATAAACGCCAGCAACAGCCCGTAGTGATGATGATCAAAGAGCAGCGAAATGCGTGGCAGGTCAACAAGGTCGGGTTCGTCGATTTCCTCGGGAAACATGCCGCAACTACGGATGTGATCCCCGTCCTTGATCAGTTCGGAAAATTCGTCCTCCAGTGTGGCGATCTGCTCTTGGGTGAGCTTTTTGTTCAGCCGGATGACCAGCTTCTGATCAATGAAGCGTATGGAATGATAGACACGGTAAAAGGTCTCGATGACCTCGACCGCCTCGTTCTCATCCTTGGTGACGGTGAAAATGGAGAAGTCCTCGCCCGAGATGAAGCCCTTCACCAGCAGGCTCTGCTTGACGAAGTCAAAAAACCGTTCCCAGTAACCGTCCTTGTCGTCGATAAGGATCAGTGGTTTGGGAGAGGTTTTACCGGTTTGAACCAGGGTGAATACCTCCATGGCCTCGTCCAGTGTGCCGAATCCGCCTGGAAAAACAGCGACGGCATCCGCCTCCTTGACAAAGGCAACCTTGCGGTTGAAAAAATACTTGTATGTGATCAGCCGCGGATTGCGGAACATGACCGGGTTGGGAGATTGTTCAAAAGGCAGACGGATGTTGACGGCAAACGAGTTCTCACTTCCGGCGCCCTCGTTGCCAGCCTGCATGATGCCAGGGCCGCCGCCGGTGATTATCATATATCCCTTTTCCGCCAGCAGTCGGCTGAAACGGAGGCATTTCCGGTACATCTCCTCATGCGGCGCTGTGCGGGCCGAGCCGAAGACGGTAACCTTTTTTTTCTGGCGGTAGGGGCCAAATACCTTGGCGGTAAAACGCATCTCACGCAGGGTGCGATTGACCAGCTTGAGGTCGGCCAGGTAGTCGATGTCCTGCCCCATCTTGAGGGAGGATAACACCATCTCGCGGATGATCTTGGGGTGATGAATGCCGCCCGAGAGTTCAAACAACCGGCTGATAAGCAGATCGATTTCGTCGTTAGACCGGGAAAAGCTCAGTTCCATCGAGATACCCTCGCTTGTGTTCAGAATGAAAGCAGGCTGCACGTTAACACAGGTCATGGCAGAATGTAAACCGGGATAGGTAGCTTAAACAACAGCTTGCAATCGATAGGGACGTATAGTATTATTTCGCCCTCAGGCCGTCGGCAGCGGCGTTTTTAACTAATAAACAACCGATCAAGGAGCTTCTCGCCCATGCTGGACCTCATTCGTCAGAAGAAACAATCCATTATTATTAAAATTGTATTCGTCATAATCGTGCTTTCGTTTGTTGGGACGATGTTCCTGGTGTGGGGTAAAGGTGATGGCGGCGGTCCGGGCCGCTCTCCTGGTTATGCCGCCAAGGTGAATGGCAACAAGATCACCCTGGAGGAATATCAGAATTCCTATCAGCGCATCAGGAACATGTATCAGCAGATCTATGGCCAGAGTATCCCGGCGGAGATGGAAAAGATGCTGGGGCTGAAAAAGGTTGCCTTGAATAGTCTTATTGACAACTTCCTGATCATGAAGGAGGCCAAGTCCATGGGGATCAATATTTCCAAGGATGATGTGGCTGCCTCCATTGAAGCCATACCCCAGTTCCGGAAGGACGGGAAGTTCGATTTCAATCTCTATCAGCAACTCCTTAAAGGCAATCGACTCACCCCTAAGGACTTCGAGGAGAGTCAGAAGAATGAGCTGATTCTCAAAAAAGCCCGCCAGGCAATAAAAGACAAGGTTGCGGTCAGCGACGCCGATGTCCTGGCCATGTACAAAAAGGAAAACGACAAGCTCGATTTGGAGTATGTGGCATACGCGCCATCCGACGTGATCGGCGAAGTAAAGCTGACCGAGGCAGAGCTGACCGATTATCTACAGAAAAACCAGAGCACCTTTAAAACACCTGAAAAAGTGGCGCTTTCCTATGTCCTGCTTGATCCTGCCTCCCAAGCTGACAAGCTGTCCCTGACCGAGGAGGAGATTCTGACCTTCTACCAGAAGAACATTGATCGCTGGCAGAGCAAGGACGGCATCCTGCCGCTCAAGGATGTCAGGGATAAGGTCAAGGCCGATGCGTTGAAGCAGAAGGCCGCCAAGCAGGCTTTTGAGCTGGCCGCAGACACCTTGTACAAAAATATCAAGTCCGGTGATCTGAACTTGATAGCCGGCAAATTGAATCTAAAGGTACAGGAAACGCCGATTTTTGCGGCCAACGCGCCTCCACAGGTTCTGGCTGGTGAAGCTGCCGTACTCAAAAAAGCATTGGAACTCAAGCAGGGTGAGTTGGGTGGCCCGGTAGAAACCTCCAAGGGGATCTATATTTTCAAAGTCAAGGATCGTAAGCCATCTATTGTTCCTCCTCTGTCCGAGATCAGGGCAGCAGTGGAATTGAAGGCCAAAGAGGCAAAAGCGGTGGACCTGGCCAGGAAAAAGGCTGAAGACGCCGCCAGGCAACTGGCAGCCAAGGCCGTTCTGAAGACACAGATTACCAATAGATTCGGTTATTCAGCCAAGGGTGATGTGCCTGCCATAGGTAATGCTCCTGATCTGATGGAGGCGGCCTTTGCGCTGACGACTGCCGCCCCGGCCAGTGCAATCCCTTTCAAGGTTGGCAACCGCTGGTATGCTGTGCGGCTGAAAAACCGTATCGAAGCGCCTAAAGCTGATTTCGACAAGACCAGGGAGCAGCTCAAGCAGAAGATGCTCCCGAAAAAGCAGGAAGAGGCAATTGAAAAATGGATTAAGGAACTGCGGTCAAAAGCCAGGATCGAAATTAACCAGACGCTTATCGCTGATAAATAGGAGAGAGTTATGTCACAACTCATTATGCAGACGGATTTCCCTGGACTGAAACTCATGGCGCGCGGCAAGGTGCGTGATATCTACGATCTGGGGGATACCCTGCTACTGGTCACTTCTGATCGTATCTCGGCCTTTGACGTGATCATGAATGAACCGATTCCGGACAAGGGCTTTGTCCTGACTCAGATCTCTGCCTTCTGGTTCCGTCAGATGGAGGACATCGTCAAGAACCACATCATCTCTACCGATGTAGCTGATTTCCCTTCCGAGTGCCAGCCCTATGCAGATCTGCTCAAGGGGCGTTCCATGTGGGTCAGGAAAGCCAAACCGCTCGTGGCTGAATGCATCGTTCGCGGCTATCTTTCCGGCTCAGGCTGGAAAGATTACAAGACTACCGGTTCTATCTGCGGCATCAAGCTGCCCGAGGGTTTAAAGGAATCAGACCGGCTACCCGAGCCGATATTCGCACCTTCTACCAAAGCTGATCTCGGAGCGCACGACGAGAATATTACCTTTGATGAAATGGCTGATATTTGCGGTCGGAAACTTGCCGAACAAGCACGTGACTACACCCTCCGGATTTACACACGGGCACGTGATCTTGCCGATCAGAAGGGCATCATCATCGCTGATACCAAGTTCGAGTTTGGTGTTTTCGACGGCGAGTTGATTATTATCGATGAATGTATGACCCCTGATTCAAGCCGTTTCTGGCCGAAAGATCAATATGCGCCAGGTGGGCAGCAGCCCAGTTTCGACAAACAGTTTTTGCGGGATTACCTGGAAACCCTAGACTGGGGCAAAATCGCTCCGGCGCCTCCGCTGCCTGCGGAAATCCTGGAAAAGACCGCCGAGAAGTACCGCGAGGCGCTATTCCGTATCACTGGTATCCGTGTATAAGCAGCAACTTTGTCAGATGCGGATAGTCAGGCCAATGAGCCTGGCTAACATTGTTTTTTTCAATGGGAGCTTGAATTTGTTTAAATGAACGCTATAGTACTTGAATTGGCGCTCTGCCTATCACACCACTTGACACAAAGTACAAAGTAGGGGAGACAACAGCATGAAAATCGACGAAATCAAGGAAATAGCCAAAAAGCACAATATCAAGGTCGGCAAGATGAAGAAAGCCGAACTGGTGCGGGCTATCCAGGACGCTGAAAGTAACGAACTCTGTTTCGGGACCGGCAAGGCCAACAGCTGCGGACAAAATACCTGTATGTGGCTTGAGGATTGCGTCTGAAAAAACACGCACAAGTTGTAGAATACTGCCTTGCAGGGAGAGGGCGCTTCCGAGTAAGTATCCCCCGCCACAGCCGGGGGCTTTAAAACCGTTAACCGCTCAAAGACGGGTTGGCAAACCGATTGTCACATTATTGGTGGCTCCGCAAGAAATTAATCTGAAGTTCCTCTCCAAAACACCCACAAAACAACTGAATATCACAATATTATCAATATGTTACCCAGCAAGAGTTCCGGTGACGTGTTACAATGGGAATTGAGATTGGTATTCAAGTTGATAAAAACGTTGCTGAAGTGAGTGGATTCGCCGATATTCAAACAAACAGGGTGCTGCGAATTAACGTAACACCCTGATATTGGTGGAGATGAAGAGGATCGAACTCTCGACCTCTGCCTTGCGAAGGCAGCGCTCTCCCAGCTGAGCTACATCCCCAAATTGCTATTCATGTGGTTCCGCTAAAGGCAGGGTTACCGTGAAAAGTGCGCCTGCGCCCACGTTTATTGCTTCAATGCTGCCATGATGATTCATCAGAACACGATTGACTATAGCCAACCCAAGCCCGGTGCCATGTCGCTTGGTTGTAAAAAAAGGATTAAATATCTTGGACAGCATTGCATCAGGAATGCCGCCACCAGTATCACTGATACTAACCTTCACGGTGTTATTGTTTGAAGATGCTCTTCGCACGAAAACTTCGATCAAACCACCATTTGGCATAACCTCGCGGGCATTCAACAACAGGTTGAGAAAAACCTGTTTTAGTTGATAGGCATCACCCAGAACATGCCACGGGCCACCCTCAAAAGTAGATACCAGTCGGATATGATGATCCTCAAGGGTTGTCTCGTAACTTTCAAAACAATTTTTCAGGATATCCTCGACATTGCACAGACTGTAACAAATAGTCGGTTTGCTTGAAAAGGCCAGAATATCGGCCAGCATCTTTTCAAGGCGGGTCACCTCTTTGACAATAGTGTCAGCGTAATGCTGCTCGCGGGATTCACTTGGCAGAGCCTTCAACAAGCGTCCTGCAAACCCTCCAATAGTAATCAGCGGATTTTTTAATTCGTGGGCCATGTTGGCGGCCATTTCCCCAATGGCTGCCAAACGCTCACCATGGTCAAGGCGCTCATGAGCATCACGAAGATTGGAATGGGCATCCTCAATACGGTTGTAAAGCATGGAATTTTCTATGGCCATGCCGGCCTGGTTAGCTAAGAGCGTCAGGAAATGCAGGTCATCGTTGCTGATCGTTTTACCGGATACCGGGTTGTCAACCACGATAATCCCGAGGGTTTTATCACGAGCCACCAAGGGAACAGCCGCAAATGCGGTGACGCCGAGATGTTTGATGAAGCCGCAAGTCGTACACTCTTGGCACTCAACAGCATCTACATAGTAGAAGCTGTTCTCCATAATGACCCGCCTGATGACAATGCATTCCTCATCGATCTCAATGCGCGTCGCGCGCACACGGGCACAGAAATCGGATTCCCATTGACGGGAAATCACATCATCACTGATGTCCCAGCGGCTACCAAGAGACTCCTGACCACCGCCGATCACCACCAGCCCTTCCGCAGTATCCGTTGTAACGCCTAGCATTCCCTGTAGAACACCGGATTTTTCATTACGGAGAAAAAGCATGGCACGACCGAACATCGGTGAACTGCCAGAGGTAAGAGCTGTAAGAATAAGGTGGGTTAGTTTATTGAGGCGAATAGTAGACAACATGGTATTGCTGAACTGGTAAAGTAACGCCAGTTCATTAAGCTGCTGGGTAGTTATGGTCAGTTTATGTGAGATAGGAGCGTCCATAAGTATGTACCTGCCAGCGCGGACATATGGTAAGAATCAACTAGAGTCGTCTTTCCTTCTGTTCCTCTTCCATTTTGCAGTTGATACAAAGGGTGGTAACTGGCCGCACCTTGAGACGCGCCTCTCCAATCTCCTCGCCGCACTTGTCACAAACACCGAATTCTCCGATGTCTATGCGGTCCAGAGCGTCCTTGATCTTGTTGATCAGCTTGCGCTCACGATCACGGATTCGCAACTCAAAGTTGCGGTCTGACTCCTGAGTGGCCCTATCGGTAGGGTCGGGAAAGTTGGATGAATCAGAGGTCATCTCTGTGACAGTCTTGTCCGCCTCGCCCAAAAGAGCCTTCATCTCATCACTTAGGAGGTTTCTGAAAAATTCCAGTTTTTCCGCTTCCATGGCCTGCTCCTGACATCTTTGTGAATTTTATAATTTTAAAGATTAACACCGTTCAAGTCCAGTAAAAAATGGGATCACTGCATGAGCAACTGCATGGCTTCATCAACTGTGGCAACCCCTTGCAGCCTGATCTTTCCATTTTTAAGCCGTTTCAGGTTCCCGGCAGGAAGGATGCATGTCAAAAATCCCAGTTTTTCGGCTTCGGCTATACGCTGTTCCGGTTGGGTGATGGCACGCACTTCACCGGCCAGCCCCACCTCACCCAACACCACGGTCTGTGGGGCAATGGCCTTGTCCAGATGACTGGAGGCCACGGCCATTATCATGGCCAGGTCGGCGGCTGGTTCGTTGAGACGGACTCCTCCGGCAGCATTCAGGAAGATATCCTGCCCTCCCAAGTGTAGCCCGACTTTTTTCTCCAGCACCGCCACCAGTAACGCCAGACGGTTGTGGTCAACCCCGATGGTGGTACGTCGGGGAACACCGTAAGATGTCTGGGTAACCAATGCCTGAAGCTCAACCAGCAGAGGTCGGCTCCCCTCCAGAGAGGTTGTCACCACTGATCCCGAGACCCCCAGTGGACGTTCGGAAAGGAACAATTCCGAGGGGTTATCCACACCACACAATCCCTCCTGCTTCATCTCGAATACGCCGATCTCGTTGGTGGAGCCAAAGCGGTTCTTTACAGCACGCAATATACGGAAGGGGTGGCTGCCATCCCCCTCAAAATACAGCACTGTGTCAACAATATGCTCCAGCACTCTTGGACCGGCAATAGCGCCATCCTTGGTGACATGCCCCACAATAAAGACCGGGATTCCGCTGCCCTTGGCAAGCAGCATTAATTTGCCTGCCGACTCCCGTACCTGACTGACGCTGCCGGGGGCGGATTCCAGTGTCGATGTCCAGACCGTCTGGATAGAATCGACCACCATGGCAGATGGTTTAAGAGCCGCGGCATGTGTCAGGATCGCCTCCAGGGAGTTTTCTGCCAGGATCAGCAATCGTTTGTGAGATGCGTTCAGGCGCTCACCGCGCAGACGTGTCTGGGATGCCGACTCCTCCCCTGAAACATAAAGCACCTCACCGGCCCGCTCCGCCAGGTTGTGCATGGCCTGTAGTAACAACGTTGATTTGCCGATGCCGGGATCACCACCGATCAGCACCAGAGAACCAGGAACGATCCCTCCTCCCAGCACCCGGTCCAGTTCGCCAACGCCTGTTTCCAGTCTGGTTTCTGACTGGGCGGGCACATCACAGATAGACACCGGACGAGAACGTTCACCTGACATACCACCTGGCATCGGCTTACCGGCAACCTCCTCGGCCATACTGTTCCAGGCGCCGCAATCCGGGCATTTTCCCAGCCATTTGGGAGATTGGCTGCCGCATTTCTGGCAGGTAAAAACAGTTCTTTGTTTCACGAGAACTCCTTTTGAGCGTCAGGAAGGATAACTTGTAATAAGCGCTGGCAACCCAGTCAAGAGACATTGGCATAAGGTTTGACAAAGTGAAATTTCAGTATATTATTACATATTTGTTGTTACTGTCATATAAGGAATAATCAATGGATTTTTATAGTCCACCTTCACTTCAGGGCGTTCTGGATGCACTCGGCAGTGTCTACCGGGCATTTCGGGCGTGGAAATTCTATCCTAAAGGGCACCCAAGCCGGAAGAGCAGCATCAATCAGGCCCATACCGCCATGCTGATCTTACTCAACGGCAACAACCTGTCACTTTCCTGTAGACGCACCGGCTTCAGCTACCCCAATGGTGAGCTGATAAAAGATGCCACCCGCATGTCTGCCTCCCTGTCGTACGAACTCTTTATTAGGCGCGTTCAGAAGATCACCTTTCTCGCGGATCTTTATCAGGAAGATCTGCTGGAGTTTCTACGAATCCTTAGCATTCTACCCGAAAACATCCAGAAGTCCGGCGGTATGGACAAGCTCATGTCAGAGCATGGCATCCGCACCATCTGGGTCAACGAATTTGATCTCTCCATCATCCGTGGAAGACGCCGGGATGTTGAATCCAGTGGGGTGACGCCTCCCGGAGTGAACGAGCTCGAAGACAACGCGATGGGCGAAGAG
>JBAYZR010000133.1:0-9031 GCA_041672425.1 Pedobacter sp.
GTATCCAACGCCTCGCTCTACGATGGCGCTACCGCCTGTGCCGAGGCTGCCCTGATGGCTCTGCGCGTGACCGGTAGAAACAAAATTGTGGTGGATGGCTGTGTCAATCCCTTTTCCCGTCAGGCGCTGAGTACCTATCTCTTAAACCTCAACGCGGATGTGGTTGAGGTCGCGCCGCTTGACGGCATGCTCAATCGGGACGGATTGTCAGGCGTAATGGATGACAGTGTGGCTGCCGTGCTGGTGCAGAATCCCAATTTCTTTGGCTGTGTCGATGATTTCTCCGCCATTGCCGATCAGGTACATGGCGTAGGAGCTTTGCTGATAGCCTCGGTTTACCCGATTTCCCTTGGCCTGCTCAAGTCACCTGTCGGGATGGGGGTTGATATTGCCGTGGGAGATGGCCAGAGTCTGGGCAACCCGCTTTCCTTTGGCGGGCCTTCCTTTGGCTTTATTGCTGCAAAAAAGACCCTTATACGTAATATGCCAGGCCGCATAATCGGCGAGACCGTCGATAAACAGGGGCGACGCGGTTATGTATTGACCTTGCAGGCTCGCGAACAGCATATCAAACGCCACAAGGCCACCTCAAACATCTGTAGCAACCAGGGGTTGTGTGCTCTGCGCGGTTTGATCTTCCTTTCCTCGCTCGGCAGAGAAGGCTTGACGGAGATGGCCAATCTCAACCGCGACAAAGCAGAATACGCCAAGGCGCAACTGGCGAAAATCCCTGGTGTTACCGTCCTGCAGAGTGCGCCGACCTTTAACGAATTTACGATATTCCTGCCCAAGCCTGCCAATGAGATCGTGGCAGGAATGTTGAAGCTGGGAATCGCTGTTGGCGTACCGCTGGGGGATTACTACGAAGATTCAGCCAATGCCCTGGTAGTGACGGTGACCGAGAAACGGAGCAAAAAGGAGATTGATCGGATGGTGGATGTTTTGAAGTCGGAAATTGACGTTGTTCGGTTTTGACAATTGGAGAACAGATGACCACTCAACGGGAAATCATTGCAAAGATGACGGTGGAAGACAAACTGCTGGTTGCCAATCAGTTATTTTTTTCCGCGAGGGCGCTTAAAAAGGCCGCGTTGCAGTCGTTTTATCCGGAACTCTCCGAAGTTGAGATCAACCGCAGGGTGAAAGAGGCGTTTCTGTATGCTCGCTCCTGATATGTTTACCGTTTTTCTTGAGCGGCTTGAAAAGGCGGGTATCCGGTATGTGGTGACCGGATCAGTGGCGGTTATCGTGTATGGTGATCCCCGCATGACTCACGATATAGACCTGGTTGTGGAAATCTCACTAAAACAGATACCGGCCATTATCGAGGCTTTCCCTGAAGATATGTTTTACTGTCCACCACCGGAGGTTATCGGTGTGGAATGCGTCCGCAGTACTCGTGGTCATTTCAACATTATCCATCATGCAACCGGGTTCAAGGCTGATATCTACCCGGTCGGCAACGACAACCTGCTGGTCTGGGCTATCAGAAATCCCAGATTGTTTAACCTTGGGGGGATCGAGATTCGAGTAGCCCCACCAGAGTATGTCATTGCCAAAAAACTGGAATATTTCAAAGAAGGGCGTTCACCAAAGCATATCAGCGATATCAAGGGAATGCTTGAAGCCTCGCGTGACGTTATTTCAATTGAAAAGCTGGATGAATTCATTGCAATGCTGGGGCTCGAAGATGTCTGGAACATGGTTGTTTCAAGCACGGAATAATTTAAATAATCTCTGAGATAAGGGGAACATAACCATGCAACTGATTTACGAATTGTCAACTCCCGGTCGCCATGGTGTCAAGCTGCCCGCCTCTGATGTACCCGTAGCGACCGCTTTGCCGGAAAATCTGATCAGGAAAGAATCCGCCGGGCTGCCGGAGGTCTCCGAACTGGATCTGGTGCGGCATTTTACCAGGCTTTCGCGCCGCAATTTCTCGGTGGACACCAACTTCTATCCGCTCGGCTCCTGCACCATGAAGTACAACGCCAAGGTACTGGAAAACTCGGCTGGACTGTTTGCGCCCTTTCACCCCATGACAGCTCTATTGCCGGGTGGCGAGGCATTCTGCCAGGGAACCATGGGGATGCTCTATGACCTGGGTCAGATGCTGGCGGATATCACCGGTATGGATGAGGTGACGACCCAACCACTTGCCGGCGCCCACGGCGAGATGACCGGCATCATGCTGATCGCTGCCTACCACAAGGCCAAGGGGAACAAGAAGAAATATGTTGTCGTGCCTGACTCCTCGCACGGCACAAACCCGGCCTCTGCGGCCATGGTCGGTTACGAGATCATCACCGTACCGACTGCGCCTTACGGTGATATGGATCTGGAATTGTTCAAAAAAGCCATGAACAATGAGGTGGCGGCGGTCATGATGACCTGTCCCAACACGCTGGGGCTGTTCAATCCGCACATCAAGGAGATCTCCGACATCGCCCACAGCCATGATGCGCTGATGTACTACGACGGCGCCAACCTGAATGCCATCATGGGTAAGGTCAAGCCGGGAGACGTCGGCTTCGACGTGACCCATGTCAACCTGCACAAAACCTTCGGTACGCCCCACGGTGGCGGCGGACCCGGTTCCGGGCCGGTGGGGGTCAAGAAGGCGCTGATCCCCTTCCTTCCCCAACCGCGCATTGTCATGGATGACGACGGGCTGTTCAAGGTGGAGACTAGCCATCCCTTGTCTATTGGCCGCACGGCCAATTTCTTCGGCAACTTCGGTGTTATGGTCAAGGCCTATGCCTACATAATCATGCTGGGCCGTGAGGGTCTGATCCGGGCTTCCGAACAGGCGGTGCTGAATGCCAACTACATCAAGGAAAAGCTGAAGGCCTACTACGATGTACCCTACGACATGACCTGCATGCATGAGTGCGTTTTTTCGGCATCCAAGCAGCTTGCCCATGGCGTGCATGCCATTGACATTGCCAAATACCTGATCGACCAGGGCTACCACCCGCCCACGGTCTATTTCCCGATGATCGTCAAGGAAGCCATCATGATCGAGCCGACCGAGACGGAGAGCAAAGCCACCATGGATGCTTTCATACAGGTAATGATCGAAGCAGCACAGATGACCGAGAGCAACCCCCAGGCGCTGCACGACGCGCCGTTGACCATGCCGGTCGGCAGGCTGGATGAAACCAAGGCGGCCCGCGAGCAGAACGTGTGCTGTATCGGATAATGTTGAACTGTTTTTATGATATGAAAGCACCCTGATGAAATGTCGTCAGGGTGCTTTTTATTTGTTTTACAGTATTGCATGTCATGATTGTATGGCATAAAATGTATGGCAGGAGGTGTGCCATGAAAACAGTAGCAGCTCATAATTTCCATGTTCCATTGCCATCTGGTGTTTACAGCCGTCTCCGGTCAGAGGCGGAACGTCAACACAAGCCAGCAACACAGTTGGTGAAACAGGCGGTGGAATACTGGCTTGAAGAACAGGAAAAACTTGCGTTGCATGAAGAAATTGCCCTCTATGCCGCAGAGACGGCGGGAACCTGCGATGATCTGGATGAATGTTTGGAGGTTGCGGGAGTGGAATGTCTGCAAAATAGCGAGAAACTGCCATGAAACGTGGCGATATTTTCTGGGCTGCGCTTTCTCCCCGTTCCGGTTCGGAACAGAGCGGTCGACGACCGGTTATCATCCTTTCCCATGATGCTTTCAATCAGACACCGGGCTGGCGCTCCATTATAGTAGTTCCGGTATCCACGTCGGCGACACAGGCCCGGCGAGGGCCGACCGTGGTTGCATTAAGCGCCGCCACAGCCGGACTGCCAAGCGAAAGCTGCGCTGTTTGCCATCAGATCACTACCCTTGATCGCGCCAAACTGAAAGACAAAATTGGAGTGCTTCCCCTGGATATTTTGACGCTGGTGGAACAGGCTCTGCTTGCCTCCGTTGATATCAGAAGATAAAAACCTGATGATTTATCGTCAGTGTGTTTATTCCGGGGTCTAATAAAATGAATTTATCCATCATATCTCCAGGCAAGAGTCTGAATAAAGCCTACCTCAAGCAGAGCCTCAGACGTGAACAGATTGAGGCGTTCAATGTCAACCTGGCCAGAATGTTCGAGCGTATCCGTACTGACGAGCACGAAGAACATCTGAAGAATATCGTCTCAGACTTCCTCAAGGATACCTGGTACAAACAGACAAACGAGATCAATACCAGCGGCCGCGCCGATCTGGTGATCCACAACGGCAAGAGTTCGTCCGATACTGTCGGCGTGCTGATTGAGGTCAAGCGCCCTTCCAACAGAAACGAAATGATTTCGCCTGAGCGCCCGAATGCAAAGGCGCTGCACGAGCTTCTGCATTACTACATGCAGGAACGTTACCTCAGGGACAACAAGGAGATCCGGCGCCTCACCATCTGCAACATCCATGAGTGGTACATCTTCGATGCCTCGGATTTTGAACAGCTATTTTTTCGCAACAGGAAATTTGTCGAAAACTATCAAAAATGGAATGACGGCCTGTTTAGTGGGAATAAGACGGATTGGTTATACAGCGAGATCCTCAAACCCTTCATTGAAAACGAACTGGAAACGCTTCCCTGCACCTATTTTGATTTACGGGATTACGTAGGGGCATCCCCTTGTGGGCGCCCGCCTTTTGGTGACAATGGCGCGATTGCTGGCGAATCCGGCAAGGGCGACCAGATGGGATCGCCCCTGCAAAAACGATTGATCAATCTCTACAAGGTGCTTTCCCCTCCGCATCTGCTCAAACAGACCTTCGTCAACGACAGCAACTCCCTGAACAGAGAGTTTTATAGTGAACTTCTGCACATCCTCGGCCTGGAAGAGGTCAAGGAGAAGGGCAAAAAGCTGATCCGCCGCAAGCAGGAAGGGAGCCGCAATGACGGCTCTCTGCTGGAAAACAGCTGCAACTTCCTCAGAACCCGTGGACGGCTTTCGGTTCTTTCCAACCTGTGGCAGTACGGTTCAGATGCGGACGAGCAATGTTTCAGCGTAGCGTTGGAACTCTGCATCACCTGGCTGAACCGCCTGTTGTTCCTGAAACTGCTGGAAGGGCAGTTGATCGGCTACCACAAGGGAGATCGCAGCTACGCCTTCCTCAATAGCAGTCGTATCGGGGATTTTGACGAACTGAACGAGCTGTTCTTTGAGGTGCTGGCTGTCAGGGTTGATGAGCGTAGCGAGTCGGTACGTGGCAAGTTCGGTAAGATTCCCTATCTGAACAGCTCACTGTTCGAGGAAAGCGACCTGGAACGGGCCACCATGCGGATCAACGAGCTGAAGAACCGGCTCGATCTGCCGCTGCACAGCGCAACGGTATTGAAGGACGTCAACGGCAAACGCCTCACCGGCAGCAAGAACACCCTAAGCTATCTGTTCGAGTTTCTGGAAGCCTACGACTTTGGAGCAGAGGGGAATGCCGACATCCAGGAGCAGAACAAGAGCATCATCAACGCCTCGGTGCTGGGGCTGATCTTCGAGAAGATCAACGGCTACAAGGACGGCTCTTTCTTCACCCCCGGTTTCATCACCATGTATATCTGCCGCGAGTCCATCCGCCGTGCTGTTCTGGGCAAGTTCAACGAAACCTACGGCTGGAACTGCACAAATCTTACTGAACTGCACAATGAACTCTATCGCCAGCGTATCCCGTTGACAGAGGCAAACGCGCTGGTCAACAGCCTGAAAATTTGTGATCCGGCGGTTGGCTCGGGGCATTTCCTTGTTTCGGCGTTAAACGAGATCGTAGCCATCAAGAGCGAATTGCGAATATTTGCCGATAGTGATGGAAAGCTGCTGCGGTGTGATGTCGCCATTGAGAATGACGAACTGATCATCACCGTAGATGACCAGATTTTTGAGTACAACTTCAAGGATGCCGAATCCCAGCGGATACAGGAAACGCTCTTCCACGAAAAAGAAACCATCATCGAAAACTGCCTCTTTGGTGTGGATGTCAACCCCAAGTCGGTCGCTATATGCAGGTTGCGCCTCTGGATTGAACTGCTGAAAAACGCCTATTACCGAACCACCCCCAGCCCCTCGCTTTTAAGCCCCCCTCCTGTTTTAGGAGGGGTCGGGGGTGGTAAGGTTTTAGAACTGGAAACCCTCCCCAACATTGACATCAACATCAAATGCGGCAACTCCCTGGTCAGCAGGTTTGCCATTAGCGGCAATCCCAATATTCTGCCCGGCGACCGCAAGAAATTGAAGGAACTGACTGAAAAGTACCGTTGTCATGTCTTCGATTACAAGCTTTCACCTGCGAATAAGGCTCAATTGCGTAAGGAAATCGATAACCTCAAACACTCCATGGAAAACTTCGGCCTGCCCAACGACAAGGACTTGATCGCACTCTGGAAGGGCAAGGATGAACTGGCCCAGCTTTCGCTGTTCGGCTTCGACAAGAAGGAGCAGGAACTCCGCAAAAATCTGGATGAGAAGGTTAAGGAACTGGAGCAGCGTTATGAGAAAAAACAGCGACTGGTCTACCATAACGCATTTGAATGGCGCTTTGAGTTTCCCGAGGTGTTGGATGAAAATGGAGAGTTTATCGGTTTTGACGCAATAATTGGTAATCCGCCCTATATTCGACAGGAGGCCATCAAGGAGCAGAAACCGGCCTTCATGGAGATGTTCGGCGGCTTCTATTGCGGCACAGCCGATATCTACACCTATTTCTACAAGGTAGGCCTGAACCTGCTCAAGACCGGCGCCACCCTCTGCTACATCGCCCCCAACAAGTTCATGCGCGCCGGTTACGGCAAAAACACCCGCGACCTGCTGACCACCCAGGCCAGGCTGTTGATGGCGCTGGACTTCGGCGATCTGCCGATCTTTGACGAGGCCACCACATATCCTTCGATTGTGATGGTGGAAAAGGTAGGGGCCCCCCCATGTGGGCGCCCGCCTTTGGGTGGCTATGGCAAAAGAGTTGGCAATGCCGGCAAGGGCGACCACACGGGGTCGCCCCTACAGGAACATCAATTCTTCACCGCCACCTTCACCGCTGCCGCCCAGTTGACCCGTTTTGACGAAACCCTCGCCACCATTGGCTGCACCATGCCGGTTGCAGCCCTAAGGAGCGAAGGCTGGACCTTGGAGCGCCCTGAAGTTCTGGCTTTGATGGACAAGCTGCGCTAGGACGGCAAACCACTGGGTGAGTATGTAGAAGGCAAGTTTTATCGTGGGGTTTTGACCGGTCTGAACGAGGCGTTTGTTATTGATGAAGAGACAAAGGCCCGGCTGATTGCCGAAGACCCAAAGAGCGCAGAGATTATCAAGCCGTGGTTGCGGGGTCGGGATATACGGAAGTGGCAGGCGCACTGGGCGGGGTTGTACGTGCTATTCACACGTAGAGGTACGGACATTGAGCAATACCCAGCGGTCAAACGTTACTTGGAACAGTTTCGGCTAGACTTGGAGCCCAAAAAGAAGGATGCCGACAAACAGGGACGCAAGCCGGGACCGTACAAGTGGTTCGAGATTCAGGATAACATTGCATATTTTGAGGAGTTTGATCGACCAAAAATCATGTATGCAGAAATCTCAACAGAAGGCAGGTTTCTTCTGGAGTCTGAGGGTTATTTTTCCGACACTACTACCTACATCATGGCAAGTGATTCTAAATGGTTGCTTGCTATTCTCAACTCAAAACTATTCACCTACTTGTTTTCAATAACAAGTTCTGAAATCAGTGGCGGTTTCTTTCGTTGGAAACGTCAATATATGCAAAACATTCCCATCCCACCAGCAATCGCCGCTCAGCAAGCCCCCATCATAGAGCGTGTCCAAAAAATCCTCTCCGCTCCCGACAGCCCCGACGTCCCGCAACTCGAAGCCGAAATCGACTGCCTTGTCTACGACCTCTACGGCCTGACCGAGGAGGAGATTGCGCTGGTGGAGGGGAAAAAATGACCAAAATTGCCTCCAGAAATACTATCCTCTTCACCGGCACGGTTCGTGTCGATCCGAAGTTGGTCTTGTGATGCGAGAACCCGGCCTTGTCCCCTCATCCGTCACTTCGCGCCACCTTCTCCCCGAGGGAGAAGGAAAAGAACCCAAAGGAGCTTCTTCATGAACCTCGACTTTTCATCACTTGCAAATGCGATTGGACAACTGGAAAAAAGCATCAGTTTTGCAAAATCCGATATGGCGCAACAGAATGATGATCTGTTTGAGCAGTTACGCAACTCAGTCATACAATGCTTTGAATTTACCTACGAGTTGAGTTGGAAAATGCTCAAACGGTATCTGGAGGAAACGTCTGCAAACCCTGAAGAAATTGACACCAGCGCCTTCCAGAGCCTGATACGCATGGGGAATGAGCAAGGTCTGCTGCGCTCGGACTGGTTACGCTGGAAAGCCTATCGACAGGCCCGCACAGATAGCAGTCATACCTACGATGCCGGTAAGGCCGAAAAAGTATACGAAATTGCACCTGACTTTCTGGAAGAAGCCCGGTATCTCTACAACCATCTGGTAAATAAAGATCAAAAAATATGAACGATATTCCTCCGATTATGCTCAGTCAACACGATTGGAAAGAGGTCATCAAGGTTCTTTCTCAGTATCTCCCCGGATATACCGTCTGGGCGTTTGGCTCTCGTGTTGCGGGTAATGCAAAGCCATTTTCCGATCTCGATCTGGTGATTCTGACAGATCAACCTTTATCATTTGCCAGCATGGCGACAATCAAGGATGCCTTTGATGAATCAGATATAACCGTTCGGGTCGATCTTGTTGATTGGGCGGCGACCAGCGCCATTTTTCGAAAAATCATAGAACAGCGGTATGTGGTACTACAGCAAGCGGGAGTTACTGATTCCAATTCGCAAAAGGCGCATTCACTATGAGCGAAGCTGGTTACGTCGAAGAACCGATCCTTGAATGGCTGTCCGGCCATGGCAGCGCTACACCCTGCTTTCATATCTAAAACAGAAATCGATAGATTTTCAACTAATGCTCACTACTCATTCTCCATTCTTGCTGAATCAGGTTAATCCCGAAGACGTGACTGTT
>JBAYZR010000134.1:0-9025 GCA_041672425.1 Pedobacter sp.
TGGACAAGATCATCCCCACCATCGAAGAGGTTCTGGCAGCGGGAGAGGTGGAACGACCAAAGGCCCATGAAGAGGCGGTTGAGATTGCTATTCCCAATAAGGAAAGTTTGTAGAGTTAGTTGAGTTAAATGAGTTAAATGAGTTGGCGAGGCTTGAAATGGCTAAGATTGTGCGGTTTGAGGATATACATGCCTGGCAAAAGGCGCGAGTGTTGGTCAAGGAGGTCTATTGTGTCAGCAAAACGGGTACTTTTTCCAAAGATTTCGGTCTGCGCGACCAGATACGCAGGGCGGCGGTCTCGATCATGCTCAACATCGCTGAAGGGTTTGCCAGAAAAACAAGACGCGAATTTTGTCAGTTCCTTGTGATTTCCCATGGTTCTGTTGCGGAAGTGTAGGCTGCTCTTTATGTGGCGCTGGATCAGGAGTATCTTTCAGAGCTAAAATTCAAGGAACTTTATGGATTAGCGGATGAAACCTCAAAAATGACCCTCGGCTTAATCAACTATCTGAAAAAGAATGGTGGTGTCAATGGGACAACTCAATAAACTCAATAAACTGTTTCAACGGAGTTGAAATGATAGTCATCGTAACTGAAAACGTGCCGCCGCGTCTACGTGGGCGGCTTGGTCTCTGGCTGGTCGAGGTGCGGGCCGGGGTTTATGTAGGAGATGTGAGCCGAAGAGTTCGGGACATGATCTGGCATAATCTGGAAGAGGGAGTTGAGGAGGGGAACGCGGTCATGGCCTGGACGTCCAACAATGAATCCGGTTTCGATTTTCTTACTCTCGGGACTAACCGGCGGATACCGGTTGAGATGGATGGTATAAAGCTGGTATCATTCCTGCCGGAGGGTGGGGTAAACTTGGAAGAATATCCGTTTTGAGAGGGTTTAAAATCGGTAGAATTTTTAATGGTGAATTTGCTTAATGATTTTAAGGAAGTAGAAGAAGTCTGTTCCCCGCACGAGCGGGGATGAACCGGAAAACACTCGTAACACCACCAGACTTCAGACCTGTTCCCCGCACGAGCGGGGATGAACCGAGAAGTATGGTCTTTCTCTATTTCATCTTCGTCTGTTCCCCGCACGAGCGGGGATGAACCGCCAGCAGAGCGGCAGCAGAGAGATTTTCAGGCCTGTTCCCCGCACGAGCGGGGATGAACCGCACTGATCCGAGCCAAGCGTTACACCAATCAACTGTTCCCCGCACGAGCGGGGATGAACCGGGTGAAAGCGGTGCCAGGTATTCAGTCCCGGACTGTTCCCCGCACGAGCGGGGATGAACCGATTGTCGTTGCCGAAGAAATAAAGTTTTGAGTCTGTTCCCCGCACGAGCGGGGATGAACCGCCTCTCGTACTGTCTGTTTCGATACCGCCAGCCTGTTCCCCGCACGAGCGGGGATGAACCGGACACCTGGGAGTCAATTCTGGGGTCTGCATCCTGTTCCCCGCACGAGCGGGGATGAACCTCTGTCAAGCTGCTGCGAGGCACCTTTTGACACCTGTTCCCCGCACGAGCGGGGATGAACCGGTAGTTTCAGAAGACTTTTTGCCTAAGTTTGCCTGTTCCCCGCACGAGCGGGGATGAACCGCTGAAGAAACGGCGGCAAAGTTGAAAGCCGAGCTGTTCCCCGCACGAGCGGGGATGAACCGAAGCAGCCCAAATCAAAACTGTTACCGGCTGGCTGTTCCCCGCACGAGCGGGGATGAACCGGAACCTGCAAGCGACGCGACCGGCACCATTGCCTGTTCCCCGCACGAGCGGGGATGAACCTCCCCTCGATCTGACGCTCTCCTGTGCGGTCTCCTGTTCCCCGCACGAGCGGGGATGAACCGTCCTTACCATTATGCATCTGTGATCCATTGCCCTGTTCCCCGCACGAGCGGGGATGAACCGATCCCGTAGGGGCGCCCCCATGTGGGTGCCCGCCTTTGCCCCCCCATTATGGATTTGCAAATACAATGTCAACACCATTGCGGCCACACGGGGCCGCCCCTACGTTGGATGATGTGATGGATTGGGTCAAGACAATGACCACCAACGCATACATCCGAGGGGTCAAAGAAATCGAGTGGACACGATTTCACGAACGGGTGATTCGGGATGAACGGGAATTGGATGCCGCGCGGAAATACATCGCGAAAAATATTATCAAATGGGATCTGGATCGGGACATCACGGTGTTCCACAAAGCTTGCCTCACTTCCTGTACGCCTTGTCATGCTGGACGTGCAGGCTGATAAATACAATGGTTGGACCCTTGAGAAGGCAGGTGACGGCACGAGCGCTGCCGGTTACGCGGAGAGAATAGAGTTGTTCTCCTGTGGCCGGTTCGATCATGCCGTGCAGTTTTTCAAAGTTTAGACCGGGGTACCTCCAGAGCTGCGGCAATTCGAGAGACTGGAGCAGTTGCAGCATCCTGGCAGCAGCCTTGCGGATCGGCAGTTCAGAGGCCATTACCACCTCATCGAATGAGGGGCGAATCTCAATCCTCACCGGACCACCTCTTGGCGAGTTTAGCTGCGTCTTCGGCAGAATCAACCACGGCAGAAGGGCGTTGGTCAGTGAGTGATGCGCTGATCGCCTGTTTAGCCTCGGCAGTCCAGGCCCATAACTGATGTTTGGGAACCGGCTCGATGGGAATCAGCATGATACGGCCATCTTCGAGGATTTCAAGATCAATGGCGTCCCCCGGCTTGATTCCGAGCATCGGTGGTAGCGTAATCCGACGTCTGGCGTCTGTTTGCAGCAACATGGTAAGTACCTCCTGTAAAAACCGTAGCACAAATGAAACGTTGGGGCAATACCCATTTTCCTATTTTGTGAGGGCGTTATGACTGTACCAATCTTACCTCCCCTGAAACCGCTCCCCATGACCCCACTGACCCTTTCGTAGGGCCGCCCCTACGTTGGATGATGGGTCATTCTGGGATGACAATCTCATTAGCGGCGAATTAGAACAAATCAGGATAGTTATTGGCCATGCGGTGACTTGTAGATATCCTTGATGCGTGTGCCTGGCGTTACCCCTTTATTGCGAAACCAGCTGTAGTTCATCTCCAGTGCGTACCGAACCGGCCTGTCGGCGCAATAATAGTCATCCGTGCCGGGTCGCATTTCAGCAATATTGACTATTATTCCATTGGAGTCGATAAAGGCAACGCTCAGGGGGATAATGGTGTTCCGCATCCACATGCAATAGGCGCGTTCTTCCGGAAATATGAATAGCATACCATGATTGGCGGGCAGCAAAGGTTTGTTCATTAATCCCTTGTCGCGGGTGGCAGGTGTTGCTGCGACCTCGGCTTCTATCTGATGCGATCCAACTTTCAACAGAATCATGGACGGGGTATTCTGCGCCATTGCCATACTCCATGGAGTTACAAGGGCGAGCATTGCCAGGCATGCTGATCGCATCTCAATTATTGATTGGTAAAATGCTGTTCGATGGCTGCAACCAGATCTGCGAGGGTGTAACGCTGCGGTTCGATGTCGACCTTGAGGCCCATTTCGCGGCATGTGCGCGATGTGACCGGCCCGATGGAGGCAACAATCACCCCTTGCAGCATGTTCACTAGAAGATCTCTCCCCAGCATTTCGGCGAGGTTTTGTACCGTTGATGATGAGGTGAAGGTGATGCAGTCCACGGAACGTTTCTCCAAGGCAAAGAGCGCCTCTGGCGGCAGACGTTCAGGCAGAATGTTGCGGTAAGCCACCGGGCTGTCCAGATGGGCGCCCAAGCGCTTCAGTTCTTGCGGGATGATCTCACGGGCACGGTCAGCCCGTGGAAAGAGAATCTTTTTCCCGGCAATCGCTTGTTTTTCAAGCTCGGCAACAACCCCTTCCGCCTTGTAGTCTGTCGCCACCAGATTGGCGCGGATGCCGAAGGTCTTTAGCGCCTCTGCTGTTTTTGGTCCTACTACACAAACCCGGCATGACGCCAACGCCCTGGCATCGAGCATGTGAGTCTCAAGGCGCTGGAAGAAGTTGCGCACTGAATTGCCTGAGGTAAATACCACCCAGTCATAGCTGCCAAGCTCCCTGATAGCGCTATCCAGCGGTTCCCAGCTTTCCGGCTCGACCAAGCGGATAGTGGGGCATTCGATCGCCGTTGCCCCGCGCTCGGCCAGCAAAAAAGAGAATTCACCCGCCTGATCAGCAGCGCGGGTCACCAGAATCTTTCTTCCAAACAGTGGCCGACTGTCAAACCAGCGCAGTTTATTTCGCAGGTCAACCACTTCACCGACGATAGTCACCGCCGGCGGCTTGAATCCGGACTGTTCAGCACGATCCGCAATGTCGGCCAGGCATCCGGTCAGTACCTGTTGTCCCGGAGTCGTACCCCAGCGAACCAGCGCCACCGGTGTCTGCGGGCTCCTGCCGTGTTCCATGAGCTGGCCCATGTTTCTGCGCAGCGTCGTGATTCCCATGTAGAAAACCACAGTGCCGTTGCCGAGAGAAAGCCGCTTCCAGTCAATGTTGGATTCGTCCTTATCCTTCCCTTCCTGGCCAGTAACGAACAGTACCGAGGCGGTAAAATCACGGTGGGTAAGCGGTATGCCGGCGTAGGCAGCTGCCCCTACGGCTGCGGTGACACCAGGGATGACTTCAAAGGCGATCCCTGCCTCTTGCAACGCTTCACACTCTTCGCCGCCGCGCCCGAACACAAAGGGATCACCACCCTTGAGACGGACAACCGTCTTGCCTGCTTGTGCCTTTTGCACCAGCAGGCTGTTAATCTCCTCCTGGTACTGATTGTGTCTGCCGCCGATCTTGCCGGCGTAGACCCGCTCGGCCTTGTCAGGCGCATATGCCAGCAGTTGCTCATTGGCCAGATAGTCGTAAACTACCACCTCGGCCCGGCAGAGACATTCCACGCCACGCACGGTGATCAGTCCCGGATCTCCGGGACCGGCGCCAACCAAATAGACGATTCCCTTTTTCAGTTCTGTTGTCATATTGCGCCAACTCCTCAATTGCTTGCAGTATGAATGCCTGGTTACTCGGCAGCACCTTGGCTCGTGACGATTTCACGTTGATAGACCTCTTCCAGGATGATCTTGCCGCCATCAGCCAGAAGTTGATCCGCCAGGCGGATACCCAGTTGTTCGCACTCCGTCACCGGTCCGCTGATCTCAGCGCGCACGGAGCGGCTACCGTCAACCGCAGCGATAAAGCCGACCAGTCGCAGTTGACCGGCATTGACGGTTCCGTGGGCCGCTATCGGTACTTGACAGCCTCCTTCGCATCGCTTCAGGAGGGCTCGTTCCGCCCGTACGGCATAGCTGGTGTCAGGGTGGTTGAAGAAGGCGATGGTTTCAGTGATAACCGGGTCAGCCAGACGGCACTCGATCCCAAGGGCGCCCTGGCCGATGGCCGGGATGGAGAGGTCAACATCCAGGTATTCGGCCACCTTTTCAGTAAAGCCTAGACGCTTCAGGCCGGCGGCAGCCAGGATGACCGCGTCCAGTTTGTCATCATCCAGCTTACGGATGCGGGTTTCGACGTTACCGCGTATTATGCACATTTGCAGGTCAGGGCGCACCTTGAGCAGCTGAGCCTGACGGCGCAGGGCGCTGGTACCGATCCGAGCCCCCTGTGGCAGGTCAGTGAATTTTACGTTACGGGATATGACCGCGTCACGGGGGTCTTCACGTTCAGTTATGCAGTGCAGGCCCAACCCTTCCGGGAAATCGGTCGGGACATCCTTCATGCTGTGCACGGCAATATCGATCTCATCCCGCAACATGGCCTCCTCTATCTCCTTGACGAACAGGCCCTTGCCGCCGACCTGGGCCAAGGGAACATCAAGGATCTTGTCTCCAATGGTCTTTATCTTGGTAAGGGTAACCTCCATCCCGGGATATCTCTTCTCCAACTCCGACTTGACCCAGTTGGCCTGCCAGAGGGCCAGTTGGCTGGCGCGTGTACCAATTCTCATTTGCTTGGGGGGCATAAATCGATTCTCCGTTCAGTTGAATATTATTCTTCATTCCTCCAGCTCCAATTCTTCATCTTCCTCCGGAGCTGCTTCCAGATCGAACAGTTGCCGCAGAGCATCTACATAAAGATCGACACGTCCCCCTTGGCCTGCCTTTTTCAGGACAGCAGTAGGGGTGTGGAGGAGTTTATTCATCAAGGCTGCGGTGAAAAGCTCCAAACGTTTTTCATCCTCTGGCGTTGCGTCTTTCCAGGCAGCAACAGTCCGGCTGAGCTCAGCCTTGCGAATCTCGTCGAACCTTGTGCGCAGGGCAACGATGGTAGGTGTTACCTCCAGCGAGGAGAGCCATTTATAGAATTGGCCGATCTCCTTGTCGATGATCTCTTCGGCCTTTTCAGCCTCGCGGTTACGCTGAGCCAGGTTGGCCTGAACGATCTCCTGAAGGTTGTCCACCGTGAAGAGGTAGGCGTTTTCCAGATTGTCCACCTTGGGATCGATATCGCGCGGCACTGCGATGTCGATAAAGAACATCGGCTTGAACCTGCGTCGGCGAACAGCCTCTTCCACATCTTTTGTACCAATGATGATATGCGGAGCGCCGGTGGAGGAAAGCACAATATCCGCCCTGTGGAGGTTTGCAAGCAGTTCCTCGAAACGTATGGCCTCGCCGCCAAACTCGTCGGCCAGTCGCTCGGCTCGTTCAAATGTGCGATTTGTTACAATCACACCACGAGCACCGCTGTTGAGGAAATGTTTGGCTGCCAGTTCGCACATTTCGCCGACGCCAATCAGCATAACTGTTTTATCGGACAGGTTGCCCAGTACTTTTTTTGCAAGCTCAACCGCTGCAAAGGCCACCGAGACAGCTGAGGAGGCAATTTGGGTCTCGGTGCGCACGCGTTTGGCCACCGAAAAGGCTTTGTGCAGGAAACGATTAAGGATGATGCCGGAGGTTTTGTACTCGGCGGCATATCCATATGAGGTCTTGATCTGGCCAAGGATCTGGGGTTCTCCCACAACCATGGAGTCAAGACTGGAGGCAACCCGAAAGACATGCCGAATGGCCGCTTCGGAATGGTGGCTATAAAGATGCGGTTCGAGTGATTCAAGTGGTATGCGGTGGTAATCCGCCAGGAATCGTTTGACGCGGGCAATGCCGCCGGCAATGTCGCGGGTCGTGGCGTAGATTTCCACCCGGTTGCAGGTAGAGACAATCACCCCCTCGACGAGGTTGTCCAGGGCTACCAGTTCACGCAGCGGTTTCTCGATCTGGTTGGGGGAAAAGGCGACCCGCTCACGTATTTCAACGTTTGCGGTCTTGTGGGAGAGACCAACGACGATAATGTTCATTTGGTTGATATATCCATGAAAAGTTGCGCTGTCCTATGCATGATTAGAGCTACCATGTAATGCTGTGCTTCATGCCTATAAAGGTGATCAGAAGCACGATGAATCCCAGAATGGAAAGGAGCGCGGCGCGTTTTCCACGCCAGCCGATTGTAAGACGACCATGCAGCAGTGCGGCATAGATCAGCCAGGTAATCAGCGACCAGGTTTGTTTGGGATCCCAGACCCAGTAGCTTCCCATGGCTTGCTCCGACCAGATGGCGCCGGAAATAATGGCAATTGTCAGCAAGGGAAAACCGACCGCCAGGCAGCGGTAGCTGATCTCATCAAGTGTCTCAAGGGGAGGCAGTTTCTGGAAGAGCGCCCCGAAATTCTTTGTCTTGAGGAAATGTTGTTGAATCAGATACATTACTGCAACTCCGCAGGCAATGGCAAAGGCTGCGTAGCTGAAAAACGCCAGCAGGGCATGGAACCAGAACCAGTTGCTCTGTAGGATTGGCGGCAATTGGCGAACCGCGCCATGCATTGCGCTGGACACAATCAACATTAGTAACGCAACCGGTGTGACAAAGGAGCCAAGGGTCGTCACCTGGTAGCGGCGTTCGAAAACTATGAAGGCGCCAACGATCATCAGACTAAAAAATGACAGTGATTCCTGCATATTCGTCAGGGGTAGATGCTTGCCCAAGCTGGCCAGATGGATAGTTGAGAGGATGTGGGCGATACATCCAATGGTCAGCAGGCGGCTGGCCCACTGTGTCAGTCCGGGGGATGTGCGGAACAGGCAGGCCAGATAGGCAGCTGTGGCACAGATGTACAGGCCCATGGTCAGAGAAAAAAAAAGGTGCGTCATGGCACTCGCTCCTTGTGTTCATTCAATTCGTTGATCAGGCAAATGGCGTGAGCGCGTAAAATCTGTTTATTGTATGTGCTGCTGTTCCCTTCAGTCAACAGCTTTTCGCGCTCAAGGGCGAGTTGTTCCAGTGCAATGCCGTAGCCATCACTAATTACTGTGGACAGAACATCCCTGACCAAGGCTGCAAAAGCGGGGCAACGACCGCCGGTAGAGACGCTGATCTCCAGGTTGCCGCGGCGCAGTATGGCCGGGAAGGTACAGGTACTCAGCTCTGGCGCATCCACCACCGCAGCAAGGATGCCGCGCTGCCGTGCATCCGTGGCAATCGTGCGATTAACCTCGGCATCGTTTGTTGCCGCCACTGCCAGAAAAACGCCCTCCAGGTCACTGGCCTGGTAGTGTCCGGTACGTGCGGTAATAGCACCTGATGCAGACAATGCCGATATTTCCGGGTTCATGACCGGCGACACCACGCGCACCGAGGCATGCGCTGACAGCAGTGTGCGCAGCTTGCGACAGGCCACAGCTCCCCCCCCAACAACCAGAATGTACCTGTCATGAGTATCTATATGCAGTGGCAGTTGGGACATGAATGGCAACTCCTGTTCTTGATAACAAGTCTGTAGCATACTCTATCGGGTGCGGCATTTCAACTTGGCGACTTGGCATATCGGTTTATTCCAAGTTCCTTAACGCCCGTATGCGACAAATTCATGGGTTCGCTTAAATCTCTGCGGGTAAATTCTTCGCCCCTTGGGGCGATTTAAGAATCAACTAAGGAGCTGTAAAAAAATAACATGGCCATCTTGCATCTCATCTTCAGGCCATCTTTGACCGAACTTCAATCACCAAATCCTCAACGTAGCTCTGCTACGTCTGC
>JBAYZR010000135.1:0-9005 GCA_041672425.1 Pedobacter sp.
TTATTCCCGAGACTTTCTGTATGGAGATGCAGTTGTAAGGATGAGCGCTGCCAGGGAACGTATTGGTTCCCAAGGCGACCTGTCGAATCAGTTTGCATGGCAGAAGCGTATCAGCAATCGTTGGTATACCAGGTTGATACCATCAAGCGACCTACCTATAATGGAGCTGGAAAGAACCGCCGAATTTATTCGCGGACTTGGCAGTCGAGACTTTCAGACACGATTGCCGAGTCTGGATATTCCGAAGGTTCTGCCCAAGGGCTTTAACTCTCAGGACTATTTCGTCGTGGCGCCAGGCGCGGGTGTTTCTTACAGGCAATGGCCGCTGGAGTTTTTTGCCGAAATTGTGATTCGTGTCAAGTCCGAATATGGACTTACACCAGTTATCTGTGGCGCACCAGGTGAAGAAATGTTTGGAGTACTATTACGGCAACAACTAAACGGCACTGTCGAGGATTGGTCTGGTAAGACAACCATGATAGAACTTGTGGCCATAATCAGGGGCGCTCGCTTTGTCTTGGGCAATGAAAGTGGAGCTATGCATATTGCGGCCGTTGTGGGTACCCCGGCATTCTGCATCGTGGGAGGTGGACATTGGGGGCGTTTTGTACCCTATCAGATTCAAAACCCCATAACAAGTCCACTCCCAGTTCCGATAGTGCATCAGATGGATTGTTTTTGTTGTAATTGGAAATGCAAGTTCAAGGTTGCCGACGGCAGACCGGTTCGTTGTATCGAGCAAGTCAGTGTTGATGATGTCTGGAAGGCAATTTTATCAAACATGACAAAACAATGATCCTGACAATCATAACGGTCTGTTTCCAGAATGCTCAACAATTGGAAGTGACGATTGCCAATGTGGCGGCTGTCAAGCGCGAGGGAATTTCCTACATTGTTATTGATGGCGGTTCTACCGATGCCACTCTGGAGCTCCTCCGGCAGAATGAGGGGATAATAGACCGGTGGGTCAGCGAACCGGACAGCGGTATCTATGACGCCATGAACAAGGGATGGATACTTGCCGATCCTAAGAGCAGAATCATTTTTCTAGGCGCCGGTGACAGGTTGCTTTCTCTTCCCGGTAATCTCGAACAGTATTCCAACAGTGAGATCATTTATGGAGACGTAATGGTCGGCGCGCGCCGTTTTCACAGTGTTTCCGATTACCGTTTCAGATTCAGCAATACTGTCCACCACCAAGCGCTGTTGATACCGAAATGCTTGCACCCTGATCCTCCCTTTGACTTGAAATTCAGAGTATATTCCGATTACGATTTCAACCTGCGCCTTCTGAGGATGGGTGGCTGCTATGTGTATGACCCTGATCTGATCGGGTATGCTGAACCGGGAGGTTTGAGTGCCAATAAGCAGCATGGAGAAAACTTCATGGTTGTCAAAAAGAATTTCGGTCTGACGTGGGCGCTATGCGCAGCCGCTTTTCTGACATTTCGCAAACTTCTCGAATGTATCGGCATTCGATTATTGACTCCGTAGGCTCATTATGAAGATTGTGTTTCTGGCCCCATTCGGTATCAGACCCAAAGGTACGCTTATTGCCCGAATGTTGCCCTTGTCCATTGAATTGGAACGCATCGGGCATGAGGTCGTCATTATTGCTCCTCCGTATACAAATCCTGAAGACTCGGGACGCATTGAAACCGTCCTGGGGATACGACTGATCAACATCCGTCTTTCCCGTGCCGGGGCAATCGGGGCGCCGGTCATGGCGTGGAGAATGTATCGGGCTGCCCTGATCGAACGCCCTGATCTGTTTCATCTATTCAAGCCAAAGGGCTATGGTGGGCTTGCGGTCATGCTGATGCAATTGATTGCCGCATTTGGAGTGACGACACCACACCTGTTTGTGGATTGTGATGATTTGGAAGGAAAAGGGGGAATGAACGATCTCAAGGGGTATGGAACCCTGGAGCGTCTCCTCTTTGATTTTCAGGAGCGCTTTATACCACGGAATGTTCATGGCGTGACAGTGGCCAGCCGCATGCTGGAAGCCGAAATGGGGCACAATGGAGTGCTACCGGAATGTTGCCATTACCTCCCAAATGGAATATTCCGGTACCGGTCTCCCGGTGATGGAACAGGTGTCAGAAGGCTTCTGGGAATTGCAGATAATGCCCCTGTTCTCTTGCTCTATACTCGCTTCTTTGAGTTCGCTCAGGAACGTCTCTATTCAATTCTTGAAAATCTCACCTGGAAAGTTCCTGCCTGTCGCATCCTGGTAGTGGGAAAGGGGCCAGATAATGAAGAGAATGCTTTGGCGCATGCAGCATCCGAGCGCGGTTTTTCAGATTCGCTCATAATGGCCGGATGGGTAGAACCCGGCGATATTCCAGACTATCTTGCGGTCGGGGATGTTGCTCTGTATCTTCTTGACGATACCCTCACCAATCGCGCCAAATGCCCGGCCAAGTTGACGGAACTTCTTGCAGCCGGAATACCGGTTGTGGCTGACCGGGTCGGACAGGCCGCAGAGTATCTGGTTGATGTGCCTGCCACCAGATTCAGCAATGACGCCGAATTGGTTGCGCGATTGGCCACTCTTTTGAATGATCCCTCCCTACGCAGCTCTATCGGGCAGATGGCACAAGAATATATGCATCAGCATTTTGAATGGGCGACCTTGGCGAGAGAACTTGATGAATTCTACCGACAAAAGATTTCCAATAGCTTCGGAGTTACAATATGACTGATAAGAAAAAAGATTTTTTTTTCATAACGCTAATGTTTGCCATCCTGGTTGCATGTTTTTCCAGGGTACTCTTTACCGATCAAATTATTCGCGCGCCTGATATCATAAATGAATATTATTGGGGAATTGCAGGCAGCGGTAATGCCACACTCCGGGAACTTTTCACATTAAACATCAGTTCCGCTGGTTGGGATAATTATATCAACAGCGGTTATTCGAACTTGGGGGGCATGGTTTCGCTACAGTTTCTCCTGCACCATCGTTTGATCTACGGGCTTCTCTCCCCACCTGCCAGTGTTGCCTGGTTTATCGTGTTGCATCTTTTCTTTGGCGCAGTTGGCACGTACTGCTACTGTAGATCTGTCGGTTGCAGCCGGATCGCCAGTTTTTTTGGAGGCTTGGTCTTTGCTCTTTCAACAGAAAACGCATCGTTGATCAATGCGGGGCACGTGCTGAAAATTGCTACCATCTC
This sequence comes from Pedobacter sp., assembly GCA_041672425.1. Taxonomy (GTDB): domain Bacteria; phylum Desulfobacterota; class Desulfuromonadia; order Geobacterales; family Pseudopelobacteraceae; genus JACPFJ01. The sequence continues at coordinate 3,180 of JBAYZR010000135.1, forward strand.
ATTTGCGCCTTGGGCGTTTTATTTTATGGAGCGTGGTTATCGCACACTACGGCCAATTTATTTTTTTACTGCCGCCGTGGTTCTTGCATTCCAGTTTTTCAATGTACATTGGCAGATAGCTTTTTATACCTGTCTGGCTCTTGCGGTTTACGGGATCGCAAGGAGCATCTGGCTGGTGCTTGACCACCAGGGAAACAATGGCTGGTTTACCGCACGGATTCTCGGTTTGAATGTAATAACGCTGGTTTTTTTTCTCAGCTGTGTTGCCATTTCTCTGGCGCCGCTTGCGAGCTGGTCGAAGGATACCAATCGTGGTGTGCAGAGCGGCGCAAATCAGGGCAAAGGTGGGCTTGATCGTGAGGAGGCAATGGCATGGTCAATGCCGCCCGAGGAAACTGCGGCCTTTATAGTGCCTGGTATGTTTGGGTTTTCGCGCCAGGAGGCAGGTCAGAATCCGACGAACATCCCGGCCTATTACTGGGGAAGAATGGTCTTTACCCAGACCTTGAGCTATATGGGACTTCTGCCCTGGCTGCTCTTGCCGCTTCCGCTTATATTCCGGCGCGATCGGGTGACCCTGGTCGCGCTGCTCGTACTAGCCTTCGGATTGATATTTTCGATGGGCAAGTATACCCCCTTCTACAATATGCTCTATGACTATTTTCCCGGAATCAATCGATTCAGGGTTCCCAAGATGATTATGTTCGTGCCGGTTTTCGCGCTGGGAATGCTTGCAGCCCGTGGTATCGATATTCTGGGAGACGATGAAGTAATGAAAACTTCCATCTTTTGCAGATATCTCTACGGAGTTGGGGCCCTTGCCGTTTTACTAGGCGTCATTTTTGTGGTCGAGCAGTTTGCCCCGCGTTTCACGGTTGAACTGTTGCTGCCGCAGATTGCTCAAGCGACCCGTTATGAAGAAGGAAGTTATCTGATTGGTCAGCGTTGGAAAAATCTGGTTAATGAAACCGCAATAGCTACGGTACTGGCATCGGTGTGTACAGCGGTAATATTCGTTCGTTATAGATTCAAGGTTGGTGCGCTGGGTGTTGCGGTGATCCTTGTTGCGTTGTATGTTGGCGACCTTGCTCGCGTCAACTCAAAATTCCTTTTCACTGTGCCGACGCCTGAGCATATCAAGGGCAAAAAAACGGCTGTAATGGACTATCTGCTCAAGGATCTGGAAAAATACCGCGTGTTGCAGATGGACGGGAGTGATCCCATGCAGTTTGCCAGCAACAGGATTCCGGTAATGTTTACCTCAAACCCGGTACAGCAGAGACGATGGCAGGAAATGCTGGATGTGTTCAACGTGAATTCTGCATTGCCGGACATGCTCAACGTAAAGTACCTGATAGTCGGTGCTCAGCAGTATGAAAAAGAGAAGGAACAGTTCGGCGCTAAATATGTGCCGGTATTCAGATCGCCTGAAGGGGATCAGCTTGTACTGGAGAACAAAGCCGTTCTTCCAAAAGCGTGGCTGGCGCCTTCGGTTGTGGTAATGACGGATCTGAATCAGAGATTGTCCGTTTTGGGCAGTAGAATGTTTAACCCGCGCAACGTTGCTCTGGTCGAAGATGTGCCTCCTGTCCAGCTTGCGGACCCGAATGCTTCGCCAGTTTTACCTCCCGGTGAAGTGCAGGTTGTTTCATATAAGAGTGAGTCCATTGATCTTAACGCTCATGCAGCTTCGAACGTCCTGTTGGTGCTTGGAGAAAAATATCATCAGGGATGGTATGTTTTTGTTGATGGCAAACAAGCCCAGATTATTCCTGTTAATAATGTCTTACGAGGTGTCTACCTGACGCCGGGAACGCACAGGATTGAGTTCCGTTTTGATCCACTACCGTTCAAGATCGGCAAATACCTGACACTCGGATCTTTTGCCCTGTTTGTCGCTATGCTTGTGCGGGAGTGGTTTCTGCGGAGGCGCAGGCAGGAACATATTGCGGCAGGGTAGGGGAGATGCTGGAATCAGGTGGTAATACCAGCGACGGAGTGCGGCGGTACGGGTTACAAGTCACCCAGCCGACTGACGGTTACCGGTTTTCACTGGATGCCTTGTTGTTGGCGGATTTTGTCGGTATTGTCGGCAATGCCCGTATTATCGATCTGGGAACCGGGTGCGGCATCATACCCATGATCCTTTGTTGCCGTTTTCCCGGCGCATCTGTCGCGGGCATCGACAGCAACAGTGCAATGGCCGGATTGGCACGGGAAAACGTCTTTAACAATGGATTCGCGGACAGGATCGATATCCTCTTTGAAGATGTTATCACGGTAAAATCCCTGTTTCCTGTCTCCAGTTTTGATGGGGTGGTTGCCAATCCTCCTTTTCGTAACCGGAATAGCGGTCGTCTCAGCCCTAAGGCAGGCAGGGATATTGCCCGGCACGAATCCACCGCTGGCATGGCAGAGTTCCTGGCCGCTGCCAAGTATCTGGTGAAGCCCTCCGGTCGGATATGGTTTATCTATCATCCTGATCGTCTGATCGAGTTCATTCGTTGTGCCGGAGAACAAAAACTGGCTGTTTTACGGCTGCGAATGGTTCATGGTAACAGCGATGCTCCGGCCAAGATGTTTCTTGCTGAATTGGCCAAAGGTAGAAAAGGGACAACCGCCATTCTTCCTCCCCTGATTGTCTATGACGACAAGGGCGCCTATACCCCCGAAGCACGTCGGATTCTTACCGGATAAAAAAAGGGCGCTTGATTCAAGCGCCCTTTGTACTGTTTGATACAGCGGATGTTCCCTTTTAGACAAGGCGCAATATTCCTGAATAGTTGTAATATAATTAGTAGGTTAGAGCTATTTCAGAATTTAATTGCACTTTTTTTAAAGAGGAACTTCAGATTAAAGATTGTTCGCTTGTCGATATGCCGCAATGGGACTGTCTGTACCCTGATTTTGAGTACGCCGGTTGCCGGTATACCTTTGCAACGTTAGTGTTCAGGAAAAGCAAGCCTACAGAGGGGAACCTTAATTCAACGATGATGACTTGACGATCATCAGTGAGAGGTAATCCGGTGTGTGGGTGGCGATTTCGGCAAAATCCGTCAAAATCTTCTGCTGCATACTACCCACCCGTTCAACGAACAGAGTGCTATCCTCCCGGCCCGTCTTCCTGAGCAGTTGGAGAATATCGTTGTAAACCGGCTTAACCTTGAGCATTACCACGGTCTCGTATCTTGCAAGGGCATCAGTAATCTTGACCACGCCAGCGGTGGCCGGGATGATAATCAGGCTCTGATCCCCCTCGGCCAGCGGAATCAGAGCCTGTGCAGCGGATGCATGTATACTGGAGATGCCTGGAACAATCTCAACCGGGATATGCGGGTACGATACCTGGAAGATACGCAGCAGATAGATGAATGTTGAATAAAACAGGGGGTCGCCAATGGTGATAAAGGCCACATCCCGACCTGCTTCGACCCGGCTGGCAATCAGGGCGGCAACCTCTTGCCATGCTGGAACCAGACGGACTGTATCGGAGGTCATCGGGAATTGGTGGATGATAATTTCCTGGCGGTCCTCGTCCAGAAACTGCCAAACCGTTTCAAGTGCCACACTGGCTTCAGCAGGGTTCGATACCGGCGCAACAATTACCTCTGCCTGACGCAGGATGCGCTCCCCTTTTCTGGTCAGCAGTTCCGGATCGCCGGGGCCGACTCCAACAGCATAAAGCGTCGGCATTACTCGCTTTCCTTCCAGGCGGCAATCACATAAACCGGATTCTGGGCCTCGAACATTTTATACTCGGTCAGCTTACGGGTTTTGGCAATATTGACGCAGGTAGCCTCTATGGTGTAACCGTGACCCTCTAGCAATTCCACCGCCTTGGCAAGAGTATCCAGAGTCACGGCGTTGATCACCACAACACCGTCCGGCTTGAGACGTAGCGCTACAGCGTCAATGACCTCATCCAGTTTGCCACCGGCTCCACCGATAAACACGCGGTCCGGATCTGGCAGATCCTCCAACCCATCGGGAGCATAGGCCTCTATCAGCTTCACATTGCGTGTGCAGAATTTTTTCAGGTTTTCGTTGATGAAGCTGATAGACTGCGGATTGCGTTCCACAGCGAAGATACGGCCATTGGGCATCAGGTTTGAGGCCTCTATGGAGACTGAACAGCTCCCCGCTCCGATGTCCCATAGCACCAGGTCATCCTGCAACTGGAGTTTGGAAAGGGTTACCGCCCGTACCTCCTGCTTGGTAATCAGCTTTTTTGAGGTATGGAATTCATCGTCGTCGATGCCGATCAAGGGGTACTGAACAAGATTCGGCTCGTATGTCTTTATCAAAATCAGGATATTCAGATCAGACGGTTTTAGCTCCAGCAGGCCACGCACATCAGTACGGGTAAACTTTTCAGTGACAAGCCCCAAATCTTCACACAACCATGCCTCGTAGCCCTCTGCGCCCCGTTCGATCAGTTCGGCTGCGATGGCCGCCGGGGAATTGACCTTGTCAGTCAGGACACAGGCCTTTTCTGCCGCAACTATTTTATCCACCGCCACATGCATACCCCGGCCATGGACCGAAACAAATATGGCGTCGTCCCATGGTTCCTTGATGCAGGCAAAAGCATACTGCATGCTGGTGACATTGGGAAATATCTCGATGCTCTCCTTGGGAAGATTACGCAGGAGGAAACGGGAAATGCCGAAAAAGGTGGGATCACCCGATGCCAGCACAACCACCCGTTTAACGCTCTTCTTGAGTAATTCCAGCACTTCCGGCAAGTCACCAATGGTCATCTTCTCGCCGCTAAAATCAGGAAAGATATCCAGATGCCGTTGGTGGCCAATCATCACCTCAGCCTGAGCAATTATCTCCAGCGCCTTGGAGCCAAAGCCCTCCCACCCCTCAATACCAGCTCCAACCAGATAAATTTTTTGTTGCTCCATATACTGCGTCCCCCATGCGGGAATCTATGCTACTTTGGGGAGCGACTATACCACCACCAACAGCAAAAATCATATTTTATTATCTGTACGGCGTGTTACGTCCTTCACTATTTAGGAGAAATAGGGGGTGATTTCTTATAGGTACCCCCCCCGTGAATGCCGGACTTGCTGCATGAAAAGCGCCTGAAAGGAGTCTTAATGTTCGAGAATAAAAACAAAAAATTATCGTTGGAGGGATTGGAGAAGGCCGAACATTGCCAGCTTGAGGCCGAGGCGCTATACCGCTCAGGGAAGTATCATTGTGCTGAGGCGGTCATGGAGGCTGTTAGAAGGCATTTTGCGTCTGAAATCCCCGAATCTGTAGTTGGAACGGTATCGGGTTTCGGCGGCGGTTCCGGCTCGGGCTGTATCTGCGGAACGATTTCGGGCGGCACTGTGGCAATGGGTCTGGTTTTGGGGGACAAAAAGAAGACAATCCATCTGACCCGTGAGTTGCACACCTGGTTCAAGGAGAAATACGGTGTGACCTGCTGCAAGACCATCCGTGCAACCAATGAAAAGGGGATTTGCCCGGTTCTGACCGGTGAGGTAGCCGGTAAGATTGCTGAGATGTTGAGCAGGAAATAAAACTTGCATTTCACCGGTTGCTGATCAGCAGATTCCTACCTGATTCTCCCTGTAGGCGGGGTGCGGTGATCAACCACGGCAACAGATCGTTTAATTCGTTCTTCCTGAGAAATATCAGTACATGGCTATCGCTGTTCCAGAGCTTCAGCAGGGTCTTGCGGTCGGGAAACCAGGCCGATTGATCCCCCTGTTTGCTGCCGAACTCCAGTTCATCTATCTTTCCTGTGACCATGACTCTCTTTCCGATATACCAGGAAACCGCCTGCATAGGGCCGAAGGTGACGATGCG